>JBJSWO010000001.1:0-4221 GCA_046085905.1 Actinomycetes bacterium
TGAATCGCCTCCGACAGCATGGAGCTTGAGCCCGTGAAGGCGAAGGCGATTCACTCTCTCGCCGATATCCAGAGTCAGGTAGTCGAGCATCGCGGTGAGCAGCGCACCGGTGTCGTCGGGGAACTGCTCCTGCACGGTGCGGTAAGCCTCGATCTGCTCGAGCGGAAGGCCGGCGGCCTCGGCCGCAGCGGCGAGCTGCCCGATGCGCTCGGGTGCGCTGATGCTCAGCAACTCGCGGATGGCGGCGGGGATGTCACCGGCGCGGATTGCCGCGACTGCGGCGCTCGTGCCCTGCACGTTCTCGAGAATCGCGGCCGCCTGCTCGGCACTGCGCCAGCCGGCGAATGCTTCGAACGGCTCGAGGGCGATCATCATCTCGGTCTTCTCGTACGGATCGCTGAGCACCCGTGCTTCACCGGGCTGCTGCTGGCGCTTCCAGCCGGCGGCAGCTGTCTCGGCATCGGGATGCACCTGCACCGACAGCGGTCGAGCCGCAGCGAGCAGCTTCACGAGGAGGGGAATCTCCTCGACGTCGAAGTGATGCCCGAGATGCTCGCCCGTGTCATCGCCCACCGGATCGACGAGTGGTGACGGGCCACCGGGATGCACGCCGAACCAGAGCTCGGCCTGCGGACCGCCCGTGGCCTCATCGGACCACGATGCCAGGCCATCGACGATTCCCCAGTCGTAATCCTTGACCGCGCCACGAACGACGAGAACCACTCTCAGGCCTCGCGCATCAGCATCACCGGGATGCCGTTCTCGATATCGAAGCGCGCCTTGCACACGGTGCACACGATCTGATTGGTGGCCTCGTCGGCCACGACCTCGCCATGCGCATCGCACGGGCAGGCCAGGATCTCCCAGAGGCGCGGATCAAGCCCGAGCGCACCACCGTTGTTGCTCATGCCTCGCTCCTCATGATCGACAGGACGGCATCGCGCAGTTCGGCCATCTGCACCTCATCGCGCGCTTCGACATTGAGTCGCAGCAAGGGCTCGGTATTGCTCGGGCGCACGTTGAACCACCACTCGCCGCCATCGACGGTCAGGCCGTCCATCTCATCAGTAGTGGTGCCCTCGGCGTATGCGAGTCGGATCTTCTCGGTCATGGCCTTCTGATCCTTGACCTCGGTGTTGATCTCGCCCGAGTTGCTGTAGCGATCGAACTCGCTCATCAGGCTGGAGATCGTCGTGCCCTCGGGGGTCTCGCCTAGGGCGGCTAGCGCATGAAGAGCCGCGAGCATGCCGGAGTCAGCGCGCCAGAAGTCGCGGAAGTAGAAGTGGCCGGAGTGCTCTCCGCCGAACACCGCGTTCGTCTCCGCCATCGTCGCCTTGATGAACGAGTGGCCCACGCGTGTGCGCACCGGAGTGCCGCCGTTCTCCACGATGACCTCGGGCACGGCCTTCGAGGTGATCACGTTGTGGATGATCGTCGAGCCAGGTGCCTTGGCAAGCTCGCGCGAGGCGATGAGCGCCGTGAGGGTCGACGGGCTGATCAACTCGCCGCGCTCATCGACCAGGAAGCAACGGTCGGCGTCGCCGTCGAAGGCCAGGCCGATATCGGCACCCACCTCGAGCACGCGCTTCTGCAGGTCGACCAGGTTCGAGGGCTCGATCGGATTCGCCTCGTGATTCGGGAAGGTGCCGTCGAGCTCGAAGTAGAGGGCATCGATGTCGAGCGGAAGCGCCGGGAGCCCGCAGCCGGTGCCGAGAACGGCCGGGACGGTGAAGCCACCCATGCCGTTACCCGCGTCGACGACGACCCTGAGCGGGCGAATGCCCGAGAGGTCGACCAGCTGGCGGAGGTACTTCGCGTACTCGGTGAGCATGTCGCGCTCGGAGATCTCGCCCATCGGGCCGTCATATGCGGGGATCGCCTCGTTCTCGATCATCTCGCGGATCTCGCGCAGACCGGAGTCCTGGCCGACCGGGGCTGCCCCCGCACGACAGAGTTTGATGCCGTTGTACTGCGCAGGGTTGTGACTGGCCGTGAACATGGCTCCGGGGATGTTCAGGTGACCCGAGGCAAAGTAGAGGCCGTCGGTCGAGGCCAGGCCGATGAGGATGACATCGCACCCCTGCTCGCGAACTCCGTCGGCGAAAGCTGCGACGAGTTCGGGTCCCGAGGGTCGCATGTCGTGGCCGATGACCACCACACCCGGGCCGCCATCTCGAGCCGCGATGCCGAGCACCCGAACGAAGGCAGCGCCTACGGCATGGGCGAGGTCAGAATTGAGCTGATCGGGGTAGATGCCCCGGACGTCATAGGCCTTGATGATTTGATCGAGTGAGCGCACGACCCAAGGCTATCGAGGATCGAAATCCTGGTCGTCGTCGAAGCCGTTTCCGTCGAAATCCTCGAAGAAATCACCCTGCTCAGGCACGCGGGCACTCTCCGAGGGCAGGTCGTCGACGCTGGCAAGCATCCGCAGGTGGCCGCGGCGTGCCACCTCGACCGAGCCGGTCGGGACTGCGGGATGAGGATCGGCATCGGGCATGTAGCGCGGACGAGCGGCCTCGCGCACGGCATTGGCGAGAGCCTCGAGGTCATCGCCCGTGGGCTTGAGGGCATCGGGATCGGGCGTGATGCGCACGATCTCCCAGCCGCGCGGGGCCGTCAGGCGCTCACTGTGCATCTGGCAGAGGTCATAGCAGTGCGGCTCGGCGTAGGTGGCCAGTGGCCCGAGCACTGCGGTGGAGTCGGCATACACGTATGTCAGGGTCGACACTGCAGCACCGCTGCAGGACGGCTTCGAACAACGGCGACGACTCACGACGTGAACGGTAGTGCGAACGAGCGTGAGGGCGTCTGCGGCGCGCCGATGGGCGCGCCGACGGGCGCTGCACTACTGAACGGTGAGACCCGGGTCGACCTGCGCGGTGGGCACCCGCACCTGCGTGCGCAGCGGTGCCCACGGGTACCCGGTGACGAGATCTCCGTAGCGCGACTGCTCACGGACCCGGTGCGAGGCCAGGTACGGCCCGGATCCCTCGACGGGAGTGATGACTGCCGTGAACCATTCAGCCTGCGGCTCCGGCAGCATCACGAACGTGACCTCGCCTGCCGGGACAGTGACGCGGATCGGATCGGTCGGCTTGGCCGCATCCTTTCCGCCCTTAAAGGGCAGCAGCACGATGTCGACCTTGACTTCAGTCTTGGGTGCGGTGATGGCCACCTTCACGTCGGTACTGGGGCGGACGGGCAGGCCGCTCACGGCGGACGCCGTGGTCATCGGCTGCGCACTCGAGCTGAAGGCCGTCTCGTCCTGAACTCCCTTGCCACCGAAGAACTGACGCATGCCGGCCACGACAGGTACGTCAGACGTGACTTCGAGCGTGACCGCATCGCCACCGACGACATCGGAGAGATCGAGGCTGACCACCGACTCGGCGGGCACGTCGATCCGCTCACGGTCAGCCGGGGCAAAGGTCCCGTTCGGCGAGAGCACTCGCAGGCGAACCGTCGCGTCATCGATTCCCGGCGTGACGATCGACAGGACTCGGGCACCCTTGCCCGGCATGACTCCCGGCACGTAGAGCTTGGTCGACGGCGCTGTCGACTGCGGGATCCAGTCGGTGCCGATCGCGTCGAGACCGGACATCTGCTCATCAGCCACTGAAGCACCCACTCGACCTGCTCGAGCGATGACGTGAACAGCCGTGGCCTTGATACCTGGTGCCAGCACGTCGAGGCGTACTACGGCGCGGTCCTGACCCTTGATGACCAGGCCCTTGCCGGCCGGTGCATCGATGAGCCCGACAGTGCCATGAACGATGACATCGACGACAGCGGGGGTGTCGTCGGGATTCACCAGAACGACCCGAGTCTGGCGGCCGGCGATGGCGCCACCGCCGACGAACCAGAAGTCCGAGCCGGCACTCGCGCAGGCCGTGCTCGCCATGCCGCGACCTGAACCACGCGGATCACGCCCCCATTGATTGGCCACGAGTCCGGGGGCCAGCGAGCCAACGCCGTAGGCGCGAATGGCAGGAAGCCGCTTGCCGAAGGCATTGATCTGCGCCTGACCTCCGGGAGTCTCGATGGACGCCCTCGCCGATTCCTTGCCCGGCAGAGTTTCCATGCCGGCCTTGCCCGGCTGGTCGAGCTGGCCGTCCTGACCGGGAACAACGGCCGCGGTCACTCGTACGCCGAGATCGGAGCCGGCACCGGGCTCAGGGCACAGCAGTACTGCCGAGCCCACGGGCTCGATCGCACTCG
>JBJSWO010000002.1:0-5261 GCA_046085905.1 Actinomycetes bacterium
CGACTCCTCGACCTCGAGTCGCACCGGCGGACCGAAGCGCCGACGCATGAGCTCACGTTCGAGCGCAAGGAGCAGATTCTCGAGCATCACGCCTTCCGCGTAACCCGCAACGAGGACGTCGAAGTCGAAGAAGACGATGCAGAGAATCTGCTCCTTGCGCTCGAACGTGAGCTCATGCGTCGGCGCTTCGGTCCGCCGGTGCGACTCGAGGTCGAGGAGTCGATCTCCCCGCACGTGCTCGACCTGCTGGTCAGCGAGCTCGATGTCAATGAGCATGAGGTCTTCCGCATTCCGGGCCCGCTTGATCTCACCGGGCTCTGGACAGTGGTCGGCCTTGATCGTGACGATCTCAAGCAGCCCAGGTTCGTGCCGAGCACCTCTCGCCAGCTCAATCAGGTCGAGTCATCGACTGCGCCTGACATCATGGCCTCAGTGCGCGAGCACGATGTCCTGCTGCACCACCCCTATGACTCCTTCAGCACGAGCGTCCAGCTGTTCCTGGAGCAGGCTGCCCGCGACCCGCAGGTTCTCGCGATCAAGCAGACCCTGTACCGCACCTCGGGCGACTCGCCCATTACCGAGGCGCTGATCGATGCGGCACAGATGGGCAAGCAGGTGCTCGCCCTTGTCGAGATCAAGGCTCGCTTCGACGAGCAGAACAACATCGACTGGGGTCGCAAGCTCGAGGAAGCCGGCGTTCACGTGGTCTACGGACTCGTCGGCCTCAAGACACATTGCAAGCTCTCCATGGTGGTGCGCAATGACGGTGATCGCCTTCGCCGGTACACGCATATCGGCACCGGCAACTATCACCCGAAGACCGCGCGCCTCTACGAGGACTTCGGCCTGATCACCTGCGATGAGCAGGTCGGCGAGGACGTCAGCAACCTGTTCAACGTGCTCTCGGGCTACTCCATGAATACCGACTACTCGCGTCTGCTGGTCGCCCCTCATTCCGTGCGCACCGGGCTGGTTGAGCGCATCGACCGAGAGATCGAGCATCACGAGGCTGGTCGAATCTCCGGGATCCAGTTCAAGACTAATGCGCTGGTCGACGAGGGCATCATCGATGCCCTGTACCGAGCTTCAGCCGCAGGCGTACCGGTGCAGGTGTTCGTCCGAGGAATCTGCGCACTGCGCCCCGGCGTCCCGGGCCTCAGCGAGAACATCGAAGTCATCAGCATTCTCGGTCGCTTCCTGGAGCACTCACGCGCTTACTGCTTCGAGAACGGTGGCGACAAGGAAGTCTGGATCGGCTCCGCAGACATGATGCACCGCAATCTCGATCGTCGAGTCGAGACTCTCGTGCGCCTAGTGCAGGCTGAGCAGATCGAGGAGATCAGCGGGCTCTTCGCACTTGCCTTCGATCCGGCAACCTCCGCCTGGCACTTGCGCAGCGACGGAACCTGGGTGCGCGACACCATCGGAAGCGATGGCATGCGCCTGCGCGACTATCAGGAGACTCTCGTGGCGCGCCAGAAGCCTCACGAAGCCCGCTAATGACCACCTTCCGCGAAGTGGAGCGCAAGGTTCGAGTCTCCGACAACTTCGATATCTCCCCCGTCCTCGCGGAGCTCGGCGACTACCGGGCCAGGCGTGGGCCGGCGTTCACCATGCTGGCCGACTACTACGACACCGACGAGCTCACGCTGTTCCGCTGGCGCATCACGATGCGCCGACGCGAGGGTGGCCTTGACCAGGGCTGGCATCTCAAGCTGCCGGTGGCTGGCGGCAACTCCGGGGATCGCGATGAGGTACGCCTCGATCTCAGCGATCACGTGCCCGCTCGACTCGGCGATATCGTCTCGCCGCTGATCGGCGAGAAGCCGCTCAAGCCACAGGTGACCGTCGAGACCCTGCGCACCCCCGTCTCGATCGTCGATGCCGAGGGGCGAATGCTCGCAGAGGTGGTCGACGATCGCGTCACCGTGCGGTTGCCGGGCCAACCCGAGTCGCAGTTCCGCGAGGTCGAGGTCGAAGCGGCCGACGCGGCTGATTCGGAGTCGATTGCTTGCATGAACTACGTCGTCGACCGATTCCTCGCCGCCGGCGGCGAACTCGGCTCGTCCAGCAAGGCGGCATCTGCTCTCGGTGCACGCGCCAGCGGCGAATGCGATGTACCCGAGCCACGACTACCTTCCTCGCACGTGATGGCCGTTGACGTCATTCGAGTCGCAATCGCATCGGGCGTACGCGCGCTCATGCTTGCCGATGTCGACGTTCGGCGCGATGCGCCCGACGCCGCTCACGCGATGCGGGTGGCCGCCCGTCACCTCCGCGCATTCCTCCACACCTACGGAGACTTCTTCGACACCGGATGGCGCGACCGCATGAGCGAGGAGCTGGCATGGGTGGCATCTGAGCTCGGAGCGATTCGCGATACCGAGGTGCTGCTGGCACGACTTCTCGATCATGCAGGCGCCCTGGGCGACGAGGAGAGTGCGCGGGTCGGCGAATTCCTCGCTGCCCGAGTCGGACAGCGCCTCCAGTCAGCCCGCGCGAGCGCCCTTGCCGCACTCCGTAGCGATCGACACCAGTACCTCATCGAGGATCTCATCGATGCAGCGAGGAATCCCAGCGCATTACCTATGGCGTACGCCGACTACTCAGAGAGCATGCCTCGGCTTGCGGCTCACGCGTGGCACGAATTCCGCAACGCGGTTCGGGAACTCGAGATCGACTCACCCTCGGCCGAATGGCATCACGCGCGCATCCTGGCCAAGCGGGCCCGGTACGCCATGGATTCCCTCGCACCGCTGGAGGGCAAGCCGGTCAAGCGCCTCGCCCACGCCCTGGCTGTCGCCACTGAGCTGCTCGGCATTCACCAGGATGCCCACGTGGCGCAGGAGACCTTGCGATCGCTCGCGACAGCCCCCGGCACGTCAGGCAGTATCGGACTCCTCCTCGGTCGGCTCTTCGAGTACGAGAGCGACGAGGAGATCCTCGACCGCTATCGGTTCATGGACGCCTGGCCCGACATCAAGAAGGCCGCCAGGAAGGTCGAGTGGCTGTGAGCGAGAACTCGAGCTCCGACGTCGTGCGCGCGGCCGGTGTCGTGGTGCTGCGGAATCAGGGGACTTCCCCCGAGGTGCTCATCGTGCATCGCCCCCATCGCAGTGACTGGTCCCTTCCCAAGGGCAAGGTCGATCCCGGCGAGCATCTTCTCGAGACTGCAGTGCGCGAGTGTGCCGAGGAGACCGGCCTGATCGTCTCCCTGCGTGCTCCGCTCACGCAGCAGTCCTATGTCGCGCTCGGTCGGCCGAAGACGGTCGACTACTGGATCGGTGTCATTCGTGACGACGAGGGCTTCGCTCCCGACGAGGAGATCGACGAGATTCGCTGGGTGCCCGTCGATCGCGCCGCGGGCGTCTTGACCTATGCCCACGATCGCGAGCTCATCGCGGAAGCACTCGCACTTCCCGAGACTTCGCCGCTGGTGATCCTGCGTCACGCCAAGGCAATGAAGCGCTCGGATTTCGCTGGCAGGGTCGACGCTGACCGACCGCTGTCCGGGAAGGGCCGCACCCAGGCGAAGGCGCTCGTGCCCTTGCTCGATGCCTACGGCATCACTGCCGTGCATACCTCGGACTCCACGAGGTGCACTGAGACGGTAAAGCGGTTCGTCAAGACGCTTGACCATAAGGTCGACCTCGAGTCCTCGTTGAGCGAGGAGGCTCATCACGAGAATCCCAAGCGCGCCGCGAAGACCGTGCGCCGGATTCTCGAGACCGCCGAGCCTGCCGTCATCTGCTCGCATCGGCCCGTGATGCCCACGATCATGGCCACTCTCGCCGAGGTGCTGAGGCTCTCGGTCGATGACAGTCGACTCGACCCGAAGATGTCAACCGGGGCTTTCGTCGTGATCCACCGGGCGTTCATCGACGGCGAGATCAGAGCCGTCGCGATCGAGCGTCACGATGCGCCGCTAGGCGACGGCGAGGATCACGACTCTCTGGCGTGACCCGGTCACCTTGACCGAGCAATTGCCCTGGCGCTTGAGCTGAACGCCTCGACCCGTGACGACGCACTGGGCCTTCGTGATCGCAGTTATCGAGCCGGACGTGCGGCCCGCCCAGCGCAGCACTGTCGACTTTCGCACTGTCGTGCCGACCCTCGCCGTGCCGCTGACCGCCGTGACCGAAGCGCTCGGCGCTGATGGGCTGCTGAGCCCGATGGAATTGCCCGAGGTCACCGTGACCGTGTACGACGTGCCGACGAACAGCCCACTGATGACGCATGACGTCGTATCTGTCGTGCACGTGCGCTGATCGGTCGATGTCGACGCCACGTAGGAGATCTCGGCGCCTCCGTCATTGACAGGTGGAACCCAGCTCACGAGGACACGCGCACCCTGAAGCGCCTTCACCTGCACCCCGGTCGGGGAGCCGGGTGGTGACTGCGGCAGCGGCACGTACTCGCGAAGCCAGGGCAGGTACGAGGTCACGCGCGTGTACAGGCCGGGGTACTTGGGATCCGCGCAGCCACTGCCGCTGCTGACGATGCCCGCGAGCACCGGGGTGCCGTTGAACCCCACGGTGAGCGGGCCCCCGCTGTCGCCCTGGCAGGCATCGACCCCGCCCTGAGGCAACCCCGCGCACACATGATTGCCCGGGGTGAAGCTGGTTCCGTACTCACCGCACTTGGAGTCGGTAGGCGACGACAGAATCTGCACGTTCGCTGCACGCAGCAAGGCAGATGACGATCCGCTCACCGTGGTGGTGCCCCATCCGCTGATCGTGCCCTGCTCCCCCAGGGCCGGCCAGGCCAAGGCATCCTGAACGAGCGGGAGCGACACCGGCTGCACCGAGGAGCTCAGCACGACCGGAGTCGCGAGGCCGATCAGGGCCAGGTCATTCGCATACGTGGAGGAGTTCCAGCCGGGATTGACGATCACCTGTGACACCTGCACCTGCTGATCTCGACTCAGCCGATTCTGATCCGTCACCCCGACATAGGCCTCGACCTGACCCGGCCCTATTCCGTTCATGCAGTGAGCCGCGGTCAGGATCCATGAGTCGTTGATGATCGCACCACCGCATTGAGTCGCATTGTTGATGCGCAGGAGTACCTGCCAGGGCGCCGCGGTGACATCGATCGGACTTCCGCCGACGATCCGCGGTGCAACGGCATTGGCCTCGGGCACTCCGGTGGCCAGGACGGCCAGGGCGGCGAGCACCGACACGAGAATTCGTGGGAAACGCCCGGCCATGGTGGTCACTCGGCAAGGGCGTCACTGCGGCTCTGTGAGCCTCGCGCATACT
>JBJSWO010000003.1:0-14704 GCA_046085905.1 Actinomycetes bacterium
TGCAGGTGCTGCGCACCGCCTCGAACCCCTCGAATACCTCGGCCCAGTTCTACGTTCCGGCCGCCACCACCGCCCTGGCCATGCTCACGGCCGCGATCGGAATCCCGGCGCTTCTTCGGTCCGCGAACGTGGTCACGAGCCGTCTCCTGCCATGGTTGGTAGGCCTGGCGTCGCTGGCCCTGGCCTTCGTGCCTTGGCTGCTTCTCGGCCTGGGCAATGCCTCGGTGGCCTCGTGGATGTACGTCGGTACTCACGTGCCGCAGGGCCAGATTCGCTTCTGGGATCTGAGCCTGGTGCTGCAGAGCCTGGATTGCGACAGGCTCGGCTTCGACGTATTCGTCGCCAACAACGGGTGCCTCGCCGACGCAGCTATCTACGGCCCCGGTGTCCTCTGGCTGAATCGGCTGCCCTTCTCTGTCTTCTCCCTCGGGCACTTGCAGGCTCTGGGTGTCGTGGCGATGGTGGCCTCGTCCCTCGCTCTCGTGTGGCTGGCCCGCTTCTCGTCTGGCCTCGGCCAGATCACGCTGCTCGCGGCGGCACTCGGGGCTCCCTGGCTGCTCCTGCTCGAGCGCGGGAATATCGACGCAGTCATCATCTGGGTCGCCGTGCTAGTCGTGATCGCCGTTCGTCGGTGGGACCGACTGTGGGCGTGGTTCATCGCCGCGGGAGCGATCTGGCTGCTCGGCACCTGGAAGTACTACCCCTTCGCCCTGGGCCTGATGCTGATTCCGGTCTTGCGCCTGCGCCGCGGATGGACCGTTCTCCTGGCCTACGCCCTTGCGTCACTCGCCTTCGTGCTCGCCACCTGGGACAACTTCCGATTCAGCTCGCAGTCGAACTCGAACATGGTCGATTTCGGCGATGTTGTCGTGCTTGGCCGCATTCCGGTCGTCGCACGGATGGTCGGCACGCACGTCGGTCAGTCGGGCCTGCAGTTCGGGGACTTCGTGGTCTACGCACTGGCACTTGCCGCGCTGATCTGGGGCGTCGGATTCGGGCTTCGGCTCAGCCGTCGCCGAGTGCACGCAGCGATGCTCGCCGCCAGCGGAAGCTCGGTCTACCTCGCCGCGGTGCTCATCGCGGGATTCGGCTGGGCCTACAAGGCGACCTTCCTGCTGCTCTGCGTACCGTTGCTCGCTCTTCGTACAGCACGATCTCGCCTGATGCTCTTCTCGTCGGTGACGATGCTGGCGCTGACCGCGATCAGTTCGATCGTGGTCTGGAACACACTGCTTGCGACATCGGCCGGAGTCATTGTCGGTGCCTTCTCCCTTGGTGCTGCGGTTACAGTGCTGGTGAGAGGATCGGCGGCCAAAACTGCCTAGGCAATTTGGCTGTGTAATCGACGGGGGAAGCATGAAATCCAGGGTGCAGGCCATTCGGGTTGGTCTTATCGCTCTCGTTCTGATCCTGGTTTCCTGGGCGGGGCTTCTCGGTGTCGGGACAGGGGTCACGATCGACAACGACACCTTCGCCCTTCAGGAATCCTTCCGATCGATCCTTGGCGGCGCGTACCACGCGAGTCGAACGTCAGGATTCCCCGCGTACGAATACCTGGGCGCTGCGATCTCAGGCGTAAGCGGCCTCACCGGAGTAATGCTGGCTGCTCTAGCGATGGTGATCGCCTCGCTGCTCCTGCTCCTCCGACCCACACGAGCCCTTCGCTCGTGGCTCGGCTTCGCCTGCTGGGCTCTTCTAGCTCTGTCGCCAGTGGTACTCACGAACGCGTCGGCCATCATGGAAACCCCGTTGCTTCTGCTGGGCCTGAGCCTCATGGCCTATCTCCTCGCGTTCCCAGGTTCGCGCGGGTGGCTTGTCGACATCGGGATCCTGGCTGTCTCACTTCTCCTCGTGCTCACGCGCCCGGACTCGATTCTGTTCGTAGCTGCCACCGGACTGGCGCTGCTGTTCCTCGCGCAGTCGTGGGGTGATCGCCTGCGTAAGGCGGGGCTGCTGGCCGTGGGAGTTTTCGTCGGCCTCGTGATTCTGGTCTTGCTCACTGGCAAGTTCCCCTTCCAGTCTTCGTACCTGGTCGAGGAGCCACTCGTACGTAGGGCGATGCGCGGAGCAGTGGGCTTCAACACTGCACTCAGCCCCGTCGGATTCGTCGCTCTTGCTGTCTTTGCGATCATGCTCCTAATAACGGCGTATGTACTCGTCAGGAATCGAAAGACCACTGCCCACGAGGTTCTGGATGGCTCACCTCTGGATTCGCATTCATTCATCATCGCATGGAGCATCGCGATGATCGTCGTGTACGGCGCGCGATTCACCTTCCTCGCCGACGAAGTGGAGTACCTCCTCCCGCTGCTGGTCACGGTGGCGGTCGCTGTTCCGAATCTGCGCTGGGCGGGAAAGCGAGTCTGGATCCCGGGACTCATCGTCATGGCCTGCGTTGCGGCGACGTCGGTCATGACGGTCTCTTTGCTGCAGAGGACCGACCCGTGGCAGAAGGACCCCGTCATCCGTCCATCCCTGCAGGCTGGTGGTTTCATCCAGGATCTACGGGCTCGACAGGCAAGTAGTGTCAGGTCGTCGCCTGAGTACCGAGCCTTCCTCGCTGAATCCGAGGGCCCACTTCGGTCAGGCATCGAAGACGGGAGCATCGCTCTCGTTCCACGCGACACCTGGAACTACGTTATCTCGCTTGCCTACGGCGCCTACTACTCGAAATCGAATTCAGTCGCTGCATGCAATGAGCAGACATCCGACACCCTGATACCAGGTTGGCGCGTTTCCCAGCCGGCTGCCTCATATGCCGACCTTGCTGCTTTCGATGCAGGCAATCTGATGACTTGCGCCATCGTGGCCGAGATCGAGCCTGATGCCGTGATTCCTACCGAAGCCGGAGCCACTGCGCTGGCACCCGAGGGAACGCGCATTCCGCGCTAGTTGGAGACCCGCCAACGCGTGATGGTGAACGAGCCATCGGGGTTCGTGTAATCGAAAACCGCTTCGGGGGCGATGTGGTCGCCGGCCGTGAAGTTCAGTGACACATCGCAAGCGCTATCGGTCAGTAGCGCGCCGACATGAGCAGCCTTCAGAAGTACAGGGGTGATCGTGTTGGTGCTGTGTGCTGCCATCAGGGCTTGAATCGCATCCCGGTTCTCCGCCCAGGCGAGCCCCTTGTTCTCGAAAGCCACCCGGGCGCCGCTGACGAGCTTCACCAGCTGGGGGTCGATGCACGGCCCGGCCCCGATGAGAGCGCCAGGGGCGTCGGCGGCCTGCGCCAGAGCATCCGCACGGGAGTCAGCGGCGGGCATGACGCCCTGTTCATGAGCGAATCGCCAGAAGCCCGGGAAGTCAAGTAGCGAGATCGCGACTGCGATGGTCGTGACGACGAGCAGCGGCAGGAAGACTGCCCGGGCTCGGGGTGCGCTGAGGCCATCGACGAGGGCGACCGGAAGCAGGGTGAACGACAGGAGCGAGGTCAGGATCAAGCCCTGGATCCACAGGCGATACGGCTCCTGGCTGAATCCCCACACGTCATTGAGGCTCAGGATGATCCAGGCAAAGCCGCCTCCGAGCAGGCCCGCCGTCAGCCACGGGCGCTTGCTGAAAGTGAACGACACAATGCACGTTGCCACCACGAGCAGAACGGGCAGACCGGCGAGAAGGCCGTGCAGCAAAGGAACGCCGAGATCCTCGGTCGATCCCTGACGGTAGGTGAGGAAGGGATCCTTCTCAGCGAGACCGAAGGCCGTACGCAGCACCTGAGGTGCAGCAAGTAGTGCGAGGGGGATGAGGAAGGCCAGGGCAGCCTTGAGGTGATGCCTGACGAGCGGGAGGACTGCTGGGGCCAGTGCCAGGAGCAGGAGACCGTAGACGGGGATATGGCCGACTTGATCGGCGAACGGCCGTCCGATGACGAACATCAGTGCCAGAAGAGCGACGGTCATGATGATGAGTGGCTTCGATCGCGTCGTGATGAGCGAGTAGGCGCAGGCCCAAAAGGCGGCGATGGCGACGCCCGTGAAGAAGTTGTAGGTCTGGATGTTCGCGGTGATGCCGATGAGCGCTCCGCTGACCATCAGGAGCCAGGGCCGAGCCCTCGGGGAGCTTCCTTGGCGAAAACCGGCGAAGGCCAGCAGGCCGATCGCGAGTCCGTTGAGACACAGCCCGATCGCCTCGGCGTTGAGAGTGAAGAAGGTGCCGAATGCACCCCAGAGCACCGCATGGTGGTCAAGGCTCGTGTACCAGTAGTCGCTGGTCACGGTGGCGAATGTGCCGACAAAGAGGGCGATTGCCGGGATCACCGGGGCCCATACTCGGCGCGCCATGAGCCAGGCAATGATGCCCAGCCCGGCGATGAGTGTGCAGACAGCCGACGTGCCGAGCACGTTCCAGGCCGTGAACACGGGCATGCCCGTGAGATGCGAGAAGCCACCGAGAACCTGGTACCAGAGACTCGGGTAGTAGAGGGAGTTCGTGAGAGTGAACGGCTCCACGAGCGCCACGTTGCCGTGAGCCACGTTGGTGGCGATGGCCGCGTACGACAACTGGTCATTCGAGAAGTAGTTGCGGAATCCCGATAGCCATCCCTGATTCATAACAGGGCTCACGACTGCGATCAGGGTCAGCGCTTGAGCCGCGATAAAGCTCACGAGCAGGCCGACTCGACGCATGACACCACCAATCCGTAGAAGGGAATTCTACGGTGTCGGCTATCTTCGACTCGTGACGACGAAGACACATCGGGGGAGTCGCCTGCTCGTGGGCGCGATCATCATCGGGCTCATCGCGGCGGGTATTGCCCTTCTTCGATTGTGGCTGGGCAACCAAGAGGCGATCACCCAGGTGGTGTGGGCCGAGGATGGCCTTTTCCCGTTGTGCATCGAGAAGGCGGGCTTCTTCAAGTGCCTCGTTGATCCGTTCGCCGGCTACTTGCTCTTCCTGCCACGACTCATCGCCGGGATCGTCCAGCTCTTCCCGGAATCCGCCTGGCCGCTGGTGACCAATCTGCTCGCAGCGGGCATTGCTGGCATTGTCGCTGCCCTCTCGTTCGTCTTCATGCGAAAGTTCGGAACGAGTGTCGTTGTCAGCTGCTTCATTGCATTGCTCCCTGTGCTCGCGCCAATTGTCGGCCTTGAAGCGCTCAATGCGCTGGGCAGCATGTACATGCTTCTGATTTTTCTCTGCACTCTGGTTTTCGCATGCCCCTCGCCCGGTCTATCGCGTCAATGGACCGCCACGATGCTCGTCGCACTGCTCTTGCTGCTCACCTCGCTGACAATTCCACTTGCGGGAATCCTTCTGGGTCTGATTGCCGTTCAGTCGATAAGGCGAGTCATCACGTTTCGCGCAACTCTCATCTGGGCAGCAGCGATCGTTCTAGGACTCGCGGCGCAGGTCGTGACAGCGGCTACCGCCTCATCTCCGAGGAAACTGAGCCCGAGCTGGGGCAGTCTTGATTCCTGGGCTGACGGCTCAGTTCACGGCATCCTGACCTACTGGCCAGGGCTTACTTCGGACAATGTCTCGGTCTTCGGCATGACGACTGTCTCGCCAGCGCCACTCACCGGTGCGCTCGTGGTTTCCGGACTAGGAATTCTTGCGATAGTGCTTCTCGTCCGCGGTGGAAATCGACTTGTGGGTATTGCACTCATGCTCTTGGGTGGACTCGCCTACGGCGCTCTGCCGACAATCATTGGCTGGGCAAACAATCGCTATTTCGTGTTGCCCGCGCTGTTGTGGGGTGCGGCTCTACTGATTGCGCTGGATCCAGTGATTCGCCGCGCGAGGATCTGGATTCTCGCACTGGTCGCGGTGGTGATCGGAATTCTGTGGTGGCCGATGTTTGCTGCCAGTCCATATCGTTCCACCCCCGCACCCCGATGGAGTGATGAGGTGGCTCGGATTGCCTACAAGTGCAACATGGATCCATCGCTTAAGGAGCGGCCCATCTTCTCGCCATTCTGGCCGCCGAACTGGGGTGACGGGCTCACCGAACCGACCCATCCCGACATCACCTGCTTCGTGGGCAGGAAGTGGTCGTAAGACTGGTTAGGTGAGGCGCTTGAAGCCCGCCTGCGCCGTGCCATTCGGAAGCGTTGTGCCGAGACCCTGAGGGCCCAATGCGGCGATCTCAGTGAAGACCTCGCCGAGGTTCGCGTAGTACTGCTCGAGAACCTCATCGGTGTGCGCGATTGACGCATACATGCTGTTGCTCGCGAGGTAGCCTCGATCGAGCATCCGCGTGGTGATAAACGTCTTCACCTCGAGCGGGTCGAAGCCGTCGATCGTGAAGTTCGCCAGGGCAGGAAGACCACCGGTCGTCACGACGAGACCGCTGTCGGCGCCGAGCTTCTCCCAGCTATGCTGCACTGACGTGCCGATCTCGTGCACCCGCTCGGTCGCGTTCTCCTCCTGCATTGCCATCAGGGTCGCGAGAGCGGCCGTGGCGCCGATGCGCTCAGTCCAGAAGGTGCTCGAGATGAACGTGCTCTGCGCGGCCTGCATGACCTCTTCGCGACCAATAACCGCAGTAATCGCGTACCCGTTGCCCAGGGTCTTTCCGAAGGTGGCGAGATCGGGCTCGACCCCGTAGTGCAGATGAATGCCACCCAGTGATCGGCGGAATCCGGATGTGCACTCGTCGAAGATGAGCACGGCACCGTGCTTGGTCGCAAGCGCTCTCACGCCCTCGAGGAATCCGGGCGTGGGGGGATCGGAGCGCTGCACCTCCATGTAGATCACGCCGACATCGGGGTTCTCGTCCATCAGGGCGGTGAGCCCGTCGAGATCGTTGAAGCGGAACGGAAGAGAGGTGCCGACGAGGGCGCGTGGAACTCCGTTCGGCTCCAGGCCGGGTAGGAGGTGACCATCGAGTGAGTCGTCCTCGGAGAGATTCGCGGCCAGGTACCAGTCATGCCAGCCGTGGTAGCCGCAGAAGGCCACCTTGTCCTTGCCGCTGGCGGCGCGACCGATGCGCACCGCGACCGCGCAGATCTCGCCGCCGCTGCGGGCGAAACGCGCCATGCCGGCCCAGGGGTGCAGCTCTATGAGAGCCTCGGCGAGGTACACCTCCTCCGGAGCGTTCAGGGTCGAGAGGTTGCCGGCCTTCACCGTGCCCATCACGGCCTCGTCGACGGACGGGTATGAGTAGCCCAGGATGTTGGTGCCCACGCCCATCAGGCTCAGGTCCTGGAAGGCGTTGCCATCGAGATCCCAGACGGTGCAGCCGTAGGTGCGCGAGAAGTAGGCGGGCCAGTCGGCGGGCAGAAACATCTCGGCTCGCTTGGAGAGCAGCATGGAGCCACCGGGGATCAGCTGCTTGGCGCGCTTCCAGAGATCAGTGCCTGAGTTCACGTGCTCAGGTTACGGCCTGGCCCCGTGCCACAAGTATTCTCGCCACGTGGCCGGCGACGAATCTCCCTCGATGATCGGGGAACTGCGCAGCCGGATCGGAAGCCTGATCCCGGGCGCCGATGAGCGAGCCTTCAATCGAGCTCGCGATGCGGCTGTGGCCCCTCTGCTCGCAGAGGCTGACTTCCCCGCTCGATTGGCCGACCTCGTGGTGGTGACCGGCTCGACCCCTCGTGATTCGCACATCGTGATCGTGCCCATGCAGGGATCCACCTTTGACACCTGGAAGCCCGCAGGCGGTAACTTCCTCTACGAGATCTCGCAATCCGCTCGTGAATATGCAGGTGCCGAGAAGGTGACTGTCTTCGAGATGCGCGAGGGCGAGTCAGTAGCCGACTGGCATGAGCGCCTCATTCGTTTCATGGTCGAATCCGGTGCGACTCATCTGCTGGCCCAGATCGAGAGTGACCCCTTCCCGCCGACCCAACCCAACTGGGATGTTCTATGGAGCGAGCTGAGTGCCCGTTGGGACGGAGTATTCCTCGGACTCATGTTCGACTCCGGTTTCCGAATGGTGACGCTGAATGCCCGAAGGATCGCAGCGATCAATGATCGCTTCGTCGTGGTCGATATCTGCATGCCGATGGATGGCTCAATGAGACGTGGCAGGCCTGAGGTGGGCCCCGTGAACATGCCAATCTCCAATGAGTCGCTCGCTGCGCTGGATGCGGAGATCGGTCAAGTCGAGCAGATTCACGACGTGTCCTTCATCGGAGCCCTTTACCCATACCGAGTTGAGATGATCGAGACCCTGCGTGCTCATGGCGTTGATGTCGCAGTGAATCCGCATCGAAAAGACGTGACCCGTGACTTTCACGAGAGCCGCACGAATCAGCCGACGTACATCGACTACATGCGGGGCCTCGCGCAGAGCAAGATGACGATCAACTTCTCAATCTCGAGCTCCCTCAACGGCCAGCAGCTGAAGACCCGAATTCTCGAGGCGTCCTCGATGGGCTGTCTCGTACTCACCGACGATATTGATCGCTCGGACCGATTCTGGGTGCCTGGCGAAGAGGTGGGCTACTTCACCGAGCCGTCGGAAGTTCCGGATCTCGTGGATTCGTACCTCGCGAAGCCCGAGTGGCTCGCTCGGGCACAGGCAGCCGGCAAGGCTCGTGCGCGATCAATCAATGTGACCAACTTCTGGGGCGGGATCGACGAAGGTCTTCGGGTGCGGGGGCTTCCAGCCCTGCTCGTTAGTCCAACTGACTGAGATCCCAGACCCCCCGTGGGTCAATGGAATACTCGCAGCATGAATTCGGGGGCACAGACGGACATTGAGACAGCCAGCGGGAATTACTCTCATCGACGCCTGGACATTCAGGGGCTCAGGGCATTAGCCGTTATCGTCGTAATCGCCTTCCATGCGGGACTACCGGTACCAGGTGGATTTGTCGGCGTCGATGTCTTCTTCGTTATCTCCGGCTTCGTGATCACCGCACTACTGCATCGGGAATGGCTGGAGACTGGTCGAATCAGGTTCGGTCGCTTCTACAAGCGGAGATTCTTGAGGCTCACCCCCGCACTTGCCGTTCTCGTGTCGGTCACGATGTTCGTCTCGATTTTCCTACTCTCGCCCTTCGGAACTCAGCAGAATGCTGCTCAGACTGGCACGGGCGCGATGCTTCTCTTCGCGAATTTCGCGATCGTCTTCAACTCGGGCGGATACTTCTCGCCGAATGCCGCCGAGAATCCCCTGCTCAACACTTGGTCGCTGTCGGTTGAGGAGCAGTTCTATCTGGTCTTCCCAATAGTGCTCTTGTTGGCGTGGTGGCTTGGTGCACGGATCAAGCGATCGATGTCGGTGTCGGTTCTGATCGTTCTCTTGGGGGCGCTGGTCTCTTTCGGACTCGCCGTTCTCGCCGCCTCCGGGTGGAGCCCCAAGGCTGGCGCGGCGCTCATCAGCTTCTACAGCCCAGTCACTCGCGCGTGGGAGTTCGCCGCGGGTGCTCTGCTGCTGCTCCTGACTCGAAAACTGTCGCGATCACGCCCTCATCCGTATGTAGCTACCGGAAGTGCTGTCGCCGGAGTTCTGCTCCTGATCGTTTCGATCCTCGTCATCACTCAAGCGACTCCCTTCCCCGGGCTGTGGACGTTGCTGCCGGTTGTTGCGGCGCTGCTCCTGCTGCTTGCGGGCGAACTCGCAATTAACCCGATCTCTCGGTTTCTCAGTAGTAGGCCATTGACGTATGTGGGAGATCGTTCGTACTCGCTCTATCTCTGGCACTGGCCTTTCATCGTGTTCTCCCTCATCCTCTGTCCTGACAATCACCTTGCCGTGCTTGTGGCTGCTTTGGCCTCGATCCCAGTGGCTCTCGCAAGCTTCGCTCTTGTCGAGCAACCACTCCGACAGAGAAGGCACATCCGTGGCTTGAAGTTGTGGGGATTGGTCGCGATCGTGATCGTTCCTCCGCTAGTCCTGAGTCAGTTGCTTGGGTTTGGTGCCAGGAACTTGTGGAACAGCGACCGAGTGCGAAGTGCGGTTGATGCGAGATCAGCTTCTGGCCAGGCGCTACACGTTGAGTGCGTAGCTGATGCGTCGATTGGCGGAAACAACCTGGCCGACCTGGAGGCGTGCACGCTGAATGGATCGACGAGCGGAGCACCGATTTACATCGTCGGTGACTCGAACTCGGTGATCTACTCAGATGCTTTGCTTGAGGCGGCTGTGGATTCGGGTAGGCCGATCATCCTGCGGGCAGCGGCTCTTTGCCCATTCATCGACATCATGCGCATCACCGAGCATGGCGCCGCGGCCGACCAGGCTTGTCAGGATTTCTACGCGAGCACCATGAATGAGATCAAGGACGGTAAGCCCGGAACGGTAGTAATAGCGGAGAGCAGCGGTTATTGGTACGAAAGCAATCTTCGAATCGAGCCTGGAGCGACTGGCAACACCCTGAGTGACCCGAACCGTGCTCAGAAGATCGAGAATGGGCTGACTTCGACGATCAAGGAATTGCTATCGGACGGCAATCAGGTAGTCCTGGTCACGCCGAATTACCAATTCGATCACGGTGTATCGCTTGAGCAGTGCACGAACATCGGACTCACGAGTGGCGCTTGCCCTGCACCTCGCGCTGAATCAGAGGCGATGCCTGGCCAAGTGGAGGCCAAGTCGAGTGTCAAGGCCGTTGGGGCCAAGCTCGGAGTTGAGGTCATAGATGTCTCAGACCTCCAATGCCCAGATAGCTCTTGCGGTCCAACCTCGAACGGAATGCCGACTTACGTCGACGCATCGCACATGTCGCCGAGCTTGCTGGCCCTCGCGGGTCCCAGATTCGCGAAGGCGTTGACAGCCAATTCGGCATCACGCTAAGACGAGAGAGTTCTCTTTAGCGGAGTGAGTAGAGGATCCATCTTCCGTTGTGTCCCGTTGCGACGGGCATGCCCAGCAGTGCGTCATAGAACTTGGTCATGCTCTCCTGCTCCTGCGGGAGCAAGCCGCCGGTGTCGAGATGAATGCCGCAGAAGCCCTTTGCTTTGAGGTCAGCGAACTGCTTGTCCATCGGGAACGCGGGCAGGGACTCGAGCCACCGGCTCTCGGTCGTGTTCTTGACCGCGCCGTAGCTCCACTTCTTGTCGGAATTGGCGAGCGGCTGCAGGAAGTGGTCGTAGTCACCGAGGCCCAGGCCCTGCTTATTGAGAGGGCCGTTCTCGGGGTACTTCATGTACGGGAGTTGGAGGATTCCGCAGTTCTCGGGGATTGCCGCGTTGATGGCGGCGTTGTACTCGGTTGCTGCGTCCGCGCGGGCGGTGATGCTGTCGACGGTGCCCAGATAGATCGGGGCGAAGGGCTTCACCGAGTCGGTAACCGTGAGCAGCAGGATCACGACGATTACCGGCCAGAGGATCGCGCGCTTGCGGTTGACGGCGCTGTTCGCGAGGACGGCCGCTGCTCCGAGCACGAAGAGGAGCAGCAGGATAGGCAGGAGTCGATTCCAGCCGCGGATCTGCGGCGTGATCGTGCCCGCGAAGAGGTAGTTCAGCCCCCAGGGCACGAAGAACAGGATCACGACGACCGTGAGGTAGGTGATGAAGTTCAGGTGACCGAACCGGCTCGCATGGCGCTTCTCGGTGGCTTCCTGAAGCACCTCAGCGCGGAACTTGCTGCGATCGCGCATCTGGAGCAGGAGGCCGATGAGCATCACGACCAGGCAGGCCGTGGTGACCCAGGTGCCGTAGTTCGTGGCAGCGCTTCCCTCTAGATGGGGTTCAGGGGCCGCGTTGATGGCCTCGGCGATCTTGACGTTGTAGCGCTCCATACCGGGCAGGGTGCTCATCGGGAAGGGGATGAGGGCCATTGCGAGGTTGCCTGCGAGCAGCACGGACTCGATGGGGTTCCGGATGCCGAGGCTGGCCAGGGGTGGCGCGCTCTTGATGGCGATGACCGAGGGCAGCAGGCCGAGGCCCACGGCAACGATGATGCCGAAATAGGGAGTCGTGGCGAGCCCGACCGACTTCCAGCTGTCGTGCTTGGCGATGCGCCAGATGAGGGCAGCTGCGCCGAGCAGGAGGCCGAAGGCGGCGTAGTAGATGCCGGAGACAGCCGTGACGATCACGAGAATCGCGATGGCGACGGTGAGCCAGATGCGTCCGCGCTTTGTGGCAGTCGCGAACCTTGCCTGAAGTTGGCCGGTGCCGATGAGGAGGGCGAGGATCACGCCGGTGACGCCGGCGTACATCGTCGCGAGATACATGTGCCCGAGGCCGCGTCCGAAGTGATAGGGAATGAGCGAGAAGCTCGCGGCGAGGGCGATGGCGAGCGGGCCGCTCAGGCCGACGATTCGGATCGCGAGATAAGCGAGGGCCGCGACGAGCGGGAACGAGAGAACCAGCAGCAGGTTGATGCCCACATAGGGGTTGCCCGCGATGGCGTTCACGATCTGGGCGAAGAGGTTCTCGGTGATGTCGACGCCGGGGAAGTAGGCGAGATTCATGCCGTCGGGGAAGCCGTAGGTGGTGGTGACGGCGTAATGCCACCAGTCCCAGTTCACGGTGTTGACATAGGTCGAGAGCATGTCGCCGGCGGCCCACGGCTTGCCGAGCTTGCCCAGCAGCGGGCCGAAGACGATCAGGGAGAGCGCGAACGACACCAGGGCAGCGATGGCTGCCTCGAGCGCAATGCGGCGGTTCTTGCTCAACTGTCCCCCTGAGGTGTTTGCGGGGGCCATTCTCCCGTGATTTAGGAAGCGTTCCAATTCAGGCGGGTCAGGCAGGCATGACCGGTCTGAATCGTCGGATGCGGCCAGCTGAAGTCGTAGCAATTCGGGTCACTCGGCTCGAGGTTCCGTGGCAGCGCCTGCCAGAAGGCCTGGATCTGCTCGCGGGAAGGGCCATACATCGCGATCACGCTGGGCTTGAGGGTGTTCAGGCGGCTGATGTCGTCGGGGCCGAGGGTCTGCACGATGCCCAAGCGGTTCTCGCCCCACAGCTGCATGCCGGCGACCATGTAGAGCTCGCGGTCGCCGCCGATCCAGTCGCCATCGACCCAGGCGAGGATCTGGTCGGTCGGCTCGGTGTTCTCGAGCAGCCATTCCTCGGTGTTCACGGCCGCGTGCATCTTCTCGTTCGTGCCATTGGACTGGAAGGCGTAGGAGTAGGGCGACTGGAAGTAAAGCCCGAGGGCGCCGGGGCGCGAGTTCTGGAGCAGCTGGCCGGAGCTGATGACGAGCGCGGCGGCGATGAGCACTGTGGCGAGCTGGGCGCTTGAGCGCTTGTTGACGAGCATGATGATTGCGACGGCTGCGGTGACCGCGGCAACGATCCAGCCGCGGTGAATGTCCCAGACGGGGTTACTGAAGCCGGCGGTGATGATCAGGATCAGGCCGATGATGGCAGCGGCGTAGGTGCGGATGCTCCAGCGATCGGGCTCGGCGGGGTCCTCATGCCGGCTGGTGACTGCCGAGACCGCGAGGGCGAGGGCGATCATCGCCGGCGGGAACAGCATCGCCTGGTACATCGGTGCCTCGAGCGGGATGCCGCCCATCAGCGGGTTGAACACGAACATGAATGCGATGCTGGTCGCGCTGATCATGAAGGCCAGGCGGGCCGGCCAGCTGGTGCGGTTGGCGAACCAGACGCCGATGCAGATCACCAGGATCATCGCGGGCACGAGCATCGAGATGTCGTCGGGCCAAATCGGCGACTTCGAGGCGAAGTCGGAAAGTCGGGTGCGCGCATCGGAGTTGATGTACGACTCGATCCAGTTCATCCTCGGGAAGATCGCCTTGCCGATGAGCAGGAAGACCCCGAAGGTGACTATCGCGCTGGCGGCTGTCCACGCGTAGTGCACGACGTGCGTGCGACGGAAAAGGCGGATCACGAACCAGATCACCGTGGCCAGGATCATGCCGGCCGGATTGCTCATCGCGAGCCAGCCGATGATCACGCCGGCAACGATCGGCGGGCGCTTGGGCATGCGACCGTTGCCGCGCTTGCTGGTGCCGTCCATCACGGCAGTGGCGATGAGAGCGACCGTGCCCGACATCACGATGCCGGTCAAGTAGGTGTTGCCGAAGTAGCTGAGGATCACCGTGTTGAGCGAGAGGAACGCGGTGAGCGTGGCAGCCGTGCGCCAGTGCGTGTAGCGCTTGAGAATCAGGTAGCTGGCGGTGACCAGGATCAGGATGAGCAGGAAGCGATAGCCGGCGAAACCGAGCCAGGTGCCGAACACCATGGTGAACAGGCGCATCGGCGCGATTACGCCGAGCCGGGTCCAGTAGTAGCTCTGGAAGATCGCGCGATCGGTGACATCGCTTCCGAAGAGCGACAGGCTGGCGTAGAACTGGCCATCGAGCAGGGTGCCTGTCCAGCGCTGCGAGATCAGGCTCGTGAACAAGCTGATCGCGAGCACGAGGACGACATCGCGCCAGTTGATGCGCGAGAGCAGCTGCTTGCGCTCGGGCGCCTCGGCGACGGTCTCACTCACCCGCACATCCTTGCGTATCGCCGGGGCAGAGCCCCCGCTCTGCCCCGGCAACGCACCTGCCTGACTCACAGGCGTTCGTGTCAGGAAGGGATCGACGGCAGATGCCGTCAGACCTCGATCTACGCGAGATCGAGGAGTAGTGCGAGCACCTCTCGGATGCGGATCAGATCCACCGTGCCGACATTCCCCCGCACCGTCTCGATGCGAGCGGCCGAGATGGCACGAATGTGCTGGCATTGGGCGGCCGAGGCCTTTTTCAACCCGGAGTGCTTAGCCGCGATGGTGATCTCGGTGGGGCTGTTGCGGATCGTCGAGGTGAGTGGCACGACATGGATCACCGTCGGCTTGTGATCGAGGATCTCCTGAGCGGTCACCACGACCGCCGGGTGCCGGAATCCTGCCTCG
>JBJSWO010000004.1:0-6041 GCA_046085905.1 Actinomycetes bacterium
ACCGTCGTCTCGGCCCAGGGCAGCACGCAGGCCGACGTCCTCGTGGACGGCGAGACCATTGCTGCGGTCCTGGCTCCCGGAGACACCTCGCTCGGCTCGAACCTGGCGGCGACTGCTGACCAGGTCATCGACGCCACCGGCAAGTACGTCGTGCCCGGCGGCATCGACGGGCACACCCACATGGAGATGCCCTTCGGCGGCACCGTTGCCTCCGACAGCTTCGAGACAGGCACGCGTGCGGCTGCCTGGGGCGGAACCACCACGATCATCGACTTCGCGGTGCAGAAGCAGGGTGAGCGAGTGCAGGACTGCCTGGCCGCCTGGCACGACAAGGCCCGAGGCAACTGCGCCATCGACTACGGCTTCCACCAGGTTGTCGGCGGGGTCGACAGCGAGTCGCTCAAGGCGATGGACGAGCTCGTCGATGAGGGAGTCACCACATTCAAGCTCTTCATGGCCTACCCGGGCGTCTTCCTGAGCTCAGACGGCCAGATCCTGCAGGCCATGCAGCAGGCCAGCAGCAATGGCTCCATGATCATGATGCATGCCGAGAACGGCAGTGCGATCGACGTGCTCGTCGCGCAGGCTCTCGCCGAGGGCAAGACGGATCCGAAGTATCACTCGCTCACCCGCCCCTGGGAGACTGAGGCAGAGGCCACCAATCGCGCCATCATGCTCGCTCGCATGACCGGTGCACCCCTCTACATCGTTCACATGTCGGCGAAGCAGGCCGTCGAAGTACTGCAGAAGCACAAGGACGAGGGCTGGAACGTCTTCGGCGAGACCTGCCCGCAGTACCTCTACCTCTCCCTCGAGGAGCAACTCGCACAGCCGGGCTTCGAGGGCGCGAAGTGGGTCTGCTCGACTCCCCTGCGCTCGCGCGCCGAGGGACACCAGGACGAGCTATGGCGCTACCTGCGCACGAATGACCTCTCGGTGATCAGCACCGACCACTGCCCGTTCTGCTTCAAGGAGCAGAAGGAGATGGGCCTGGGCGACTTCTCCAAGATCCCCAACGGGATCGGTGGCGTCGAGCACCGCATGGACCTGATCTACCAAGGCGTGGTCGACGGTCAGATCACGCTGGAGCGGTGGGTCGAGCTGTGCTCCACCACGCCGGCCCGCATGTTCGGGCTCTACGGCCGCAAGGGCGCCATCGCACCCGGATTCGATGCCGACGTCGTGGTCTACGACCCGTCCGGCCGCACGGAGATCGGCTTCCACAAGACCCACCACATGAGCATGGATCACTCGGCCTGGGAGGGCTACGTCATCGACGGGCACGTCGACACCGTGATCTCGCGCGGCACGGTCGTCATCGATGACAACGCCTACGTCGGAACCAAGGGTCACGGCCAGTTCCTCAAGCGTGGGCTCTCCCAGTACCTCATCTGATCTTCCGACCACCTAGACGAAAGCGGTAACCGTGCGCAACATCGACCATTGGATCAATGGCACCAACGTTCCCTCGACTTCCGGTCGCACCTCTCCGGTATTCAATCCCGCGACCGGCGAACAGCAGGCCGTTGTCGGCCTGGCGAGCGTCGCCGAGGTCGATGCCGTGGTGGCCGCCTCCAAGGCAGCCGCCGCATCGTGGCGCGCGTCCTCGCTGTCCAAGCGCGCTGAGATCATGTTCAAGTTCCGTCAGCTCGTCGACGAGAACCGCAGCAAGATCGCGGATCTGATCTCGATCGAGCACGGCAAGGTCCCGAGCGACGCAGCCGGAGAGCTCGCCCGTGCCATCGAGAACCTCGAGTTCGCGTGCGGTATCCCGAACCTGCTCAAGGGTGGCTACAGCGAGCAGGTATCCGGCGGCATCGACGTGTACTCCATCAAGCAGCCCCTCGGCGTGGTCGCCGGCATCACGCCCTTCAATTTCCCCGCCATGGTGCCGATGTGGATGTTCGCCAATGCGATTGCTTGTGGAAACGCCTTCATCCTCAAGCCCAGCGAGAAGGATCCTTCGGTCAATACCTTCATCGCCGAACTGCTCAAGGAAGCCGGCCTGCCCGATGGCGTCTTCAACATCGTTCAGGGCGACAAGGTTGCCGTGGATCGCATTCTCGAGCACCCCGATATCGCTGCCGTGAGCTTCGTCGGCTCCACGCCGATCGCGAAGTACATCTACGCCACCGGTACTGCGAACGGCAAGCGAGTCCAGGCGCTGGGCGGGGCCAAGAATCACATGGTGGTTCTGCCCGACGCCGATATCAACATGGCTGCGGATGCTGCTGTGAGTGCAGCGTACGGCTCGGCGGGCGAGCGCTGCATGGCGATCTCGGTCGTCGTCGCAGTGGGAAATGTCGGAGACGCACTTGTCGAGGCGATCTCCGAGCGACTGCCCAAGGTCAAGGTGGGCCCCGGCACTGATCCGACGAATGAGATGGGCCCGGTCATCAGCGCCGAGCACCTCGAGAAGGTCAAGGGCTACCTGGGTGGGGCAACCGGCGAGGGTGCGACCGTTGTCGTCGACGGCCGTGAAGCGGACCTGCCGGCCAGCGGCTACTTCCTGGGTGTCTCGCTCATCGACCACGTCAAGCCGGGCATGAAGGTGTACGACGACGAGATCTTCGGTCCGGTTCTTGCCGTGATGCGCGTCGACACCTACGAGGAGGCCGTCGAACTGATCAACAAGCACCAATACGGCAACGGCACCGCGATCTTCACGCGCGATGGCGGAGTGGCCCGGCAGTTCCAGTTCGAGATCAACGTGGGCATGGTCGGCGTGAACGTGCCGATTCCCGTCCCTGTCGCCTACTACAGCTTCGGCGGCTGGAAGTCGTCGCTGTTCGGCGATAGCAATATCTACGGCCCGGCGGGCATCGAGTTCTACACCCGCACCAAGACCGTGACCTCGCGCTGGCCCGACCCCTCGACCTCGAGTGTCGATCTCGGCTTCCCGCGCACTCGCTAGCTCCACCACACATATAGAAGAGGTAAGAGATGGATATCGGCGTCGTCCTGCAGTGCACTCCTCCGGCTGCCCGAGTGATCGACCTGGCCAAGCGAGCTGAGACCTACGGCTTCTCCCACGTCTGGACCTTCGACTCGCACATCCTGTGGGAGGAGCCTTACGTCATCTACAGCAAGATCCTCGACGAAACCCGCAAGGTGATCATCGGTCCGATGGTCACGAATCCGGCCACCCGCGATGTCACCGTCACCGCCTCGACCTATGCCACCTTGAATGAGATGTACGGCAATCGCACAGTGGTCGGCATCGGTCGAGGCGACTCGGCCGTGCGCGTGACAAACGGAAAGCCGGTCACCGTGGCCGAACTGCGCCAGGCGGTGATCGACATCAAGGGCCTGGCCAACGGCGAGGCCATCGAGTACAAGGGCAACAACATCCGCCTCCCCTGGGCAGCCTCCAGCCGCACTCCCGTGTATGTCGCGGCTTACGGGCCGAAGGTGCTCGCCCTGACCGGTGAGGTCGGCGATGGCTTCATCCTCCAGCTCGCGGATCCCTCGATCGCCGACTGGACCATGACTGCGGTGCGCGATGCCGCAAAGGGAGTCGGCCGGAACCCCGACGATGTCTACATGTGCATTGCGGCACCCGCGTACGTCACCGATGGCTCGCCCGAGCAGCACGCTCATGCCCGTGATCAGCTGCGCTGGTTCGGTGGCATGGTGGGCAATCACGTCGCGGATATCGTCGAGCGCTACGGCGACAGCGGCGTAGTGCCGCAGGCCTTGACCGACTACATCAAGGCGCGCAAGGGCTACGACTACAACGAGCACGGACAGGCCGGCAATAGCCATGCGGACTTCGTGCCCGATGAGATCGTCGACCGCTTCTGCATCATCGGCCCTCCCGAGGAGCACATTCGACGCCTCGAGGAGCTCAAGTCGATGGGTGTCGACCAGTTTGCGCTCTACCTCCAGCATGACGATAAGGACCACACGCTGGCCGCCTACGGTGAGAAGATCATCCCCGCCGTGCAGGATCACCTCTTGGCAAAGAGCTAGTCGACGACCGTTTACAGGAGTGAAATCTTCGTGACCCAGACTGCAGTCGTGACCGGCACGACACCTCGACGAACCAGCATGGCTTCGCGCCGGTTCAAGCGCGGTGTCGTCTCCGTTCTGTGGGCTCTCGCGGGTGTCGCCCTCGCCATCGTGATGTGGGAGCTCGTGAAGTGGCTGGGGACCATCGTGTCTCTCCCTTTCGACTCCGGCGACGGAACCATGCCGCATGTCTGGACCATCGTCGAGGCGTTCTCCCAGCCGGAGGTGCGCGGCTCTGACACGACAGTGCTCGAGGCGGTTGTCTCCAGCGCCGCTCGCTCCCTGCTCATCGCTGCCGGCGGCTTCATCATCGGCGTGAGCGTCGGGCTCCTGCTTGCCATCATCATGCAGCGCTTCTCTTTCATGGAGCGCGGATTGCTCCCGTTCGTGATCGCGTCCCAGACCGTGCCACTGATCGCACTGGCACCCCTGATCGTCGGCATCGGCAACAGAATCAGCTTCGGACCGATTCAGTGGAACACCACCTACTCGGTCATGTTCATTGCCGCCTACCTGGCCTTCTTCCCCCTCTCCGTCGGGGCTCTACGAGGCCTGCACTCTCCCACTCCGACGTCGCTTGAGCTGATGCGCTCGTACGCCGCGACTCCCCGGCGGATGCTCTTCCGACTGCGCTTCCCCTCCTCACTTCCCTACCTGGTCCCGGCATTGAAGGTTTCAGCGGCTTCAGCGATCATCGGCACGGTCGTGGCCGAGATCTCCACAGGCGTGAAGGGCGGCATCGGCCGGCTCATCATCGAGTACGCCCGCGAGGCGAGTTCGAATCCGGCCAAGGTCTACGTCGCCGTTCTCGGCGCCCTGGTGCTGGGCCTGGTCGCTGCCGGGCTCGTCACTGCGCTTGATCTGTACCTGACACGCAATCTTCCCAAGGAAGGCAAGGCATGAGCGACACCACTGCAGTCAGCGCCAAGGGCATCTGGAAGGTCTTCAACGAAGGCCTGGCCAACGAGGTGACCGCCCTGCAGGACGTCGACCTCACGGTCGATCAAGGAGAGTTCATCTCCCTGATCGGACCATCAGGCTGCGGCAAGAGCACGCTCCTGCGCGTCATCGCCGATCTCACCGATGCCACGAAGGGCGATCTCACCGTGGCAGGTATGTCGGCGCATGAGGCCCGCAAGCAGCAACGCTACGGAATCGCCTTCCAGCAAGCCGCCCTGTTCGACTGGCGCACCGTCCGTCGCAACGTCGAGCTCCCCCTCGAACTTGCCGGCTGGGACAAGACGAAGCGCAAGGCTCGTGCACTCGAGCTCCTCGAGATGGTGCAGCTCTCCGACTTCGCCGATCATCGGCCCTGGGAGCTCTCCGGCGGCATGCAGCAGCGCGTGGCCATCGCACGCTCACTCGCGGTTGATCCTCCCCTCCTGCTCATGGACGAGCCGTTCGGCGCCCTCGATGAGATGACCCGCGAGCGGATGCAGAACGAACTGCTGCGCATCCGCCTCGAGACAGGCAAGAGCATCATCTTCGTCACGCACTCCATCCCGGAGGCGGTCTACCTCTCCGATCGCGTGGTTGTCATGTCACCTCGCCCCGGTCGCATCACCGACGTCGTCAACGTGAGCCTGGGCAATCGCAATGAGGACACTCGTGAGTCAGAGGCCTTCTTCGAGGCGGTCACCGCTGTTCGGGAGGCTCTTCGTGGACGCACGGGCACCCCGGGCAGCAGTGTTCGGGCTCGGGTGGGCGAGGTCTGATGCGCGGCAAGCTCAGTGCACTCTGGCCGCCGATCCTGATCGCGGCCATCTTCCTGATCGGGTGGCAGCTCCTGGTCGTGGTGCAGGACCTCAAGCCCTATCTGCTGCCTGCTCCCAGCCTGATCTTCAGCACCTTCACGAGCAGCATCGACCTGATGCTCAGCGCCGCGTTCTACACAGGCTCGACCGCATTCATGGGCTTAGTGTTCGGAACATTTATCGGCCTGGTTCTCGCGTTGCTGGCCCAGCGTTTCGGCATCGTTAACAATCTGATAACTCCTCTCGCGGCAGGGCTCGCGGCCGTCCCGATCATCG
>JBJSWO010000005.1:0-6195 GCA_046085905.1 Actinomycetes bacterium
CCGCCGAGATGATGCAGATGCTCGCGCCGATGATGGGCATGATGCAGCAGCTCGGCGCAGTCGCGTTCAGCATGCAACTCGGCCAGGCGCTCGCCGGTCTCGCCGGTGACGTCGTGAGTCTCGGTGACATCGGCATTCCGCTCACTGACGATTCGGTCCCGACATTGCTGCCGCGCAATGTCGCCCAGTTCGGCGAGGGCATCGGTGTCGATGCCGATGACGTGCGTCTCTATCTCGCACTGCGCGAGTCCGCGCATCAGCGTCTCTTCGCTCATGTTGCCTGGCTGCGTCCACGCATCGTCGGCGCGATCGAGGAGTACTCGCGCGGCATCACCATCGACCCGAGCCAGCTCAGTGAGCAGATGAATGGAATCGATCCCTCGAATCCCGAGGCAATGCAGCAGCTCATGGCATCCGGGCTGCTGAAGCCGCAGGACACCGAGGAGCAGCGCGCCGCACTCGCGCGTCTCGAGACACTTCTCGCACTTGTCGAGGGCTGGGTCGACGACGTGGTCGAGGCAGCGATCGGCGATCGCCTTCCGTCCTCGAGCCAGGTGCGCGAGACAGTGCGACGTCGCCGTGCGGCCGGCGGCCCCGCGGAGAAGACCTTCTCCACCCTCGTGGGTCTCGAGTTGCGCCCGCGTGCCCTGCGCGAGGCAGCGAACCTCTTCGCCGCGGTGCGGCACAGCGGCGGGGCCGAGGGTCGCGATGCACTCTGGGGTCATCCCGACCTGCTGCCCAGCGCAGAGGATCTCGCCGACCCGCTGGGATTCGTCGAGCGAAGCAATTCCGACTTCGACTTCGACGCATGAGCCTGCACGCGAATGCGCGTGAGGTCTTGCTCGCGTGGCAGTCGGCAGATGCCGACCAGCGAGACTTGCGTGATGAGTACGTCGCTCACCTCGATGCACATGCTGATGGCACGTGGCGTGAATGTCGCATCGGGCACATCACCGGCAGTGCGCTGGTGATGGATCACGCGAAGACACGCGTACTGCTCACCTTGCATCCCAAGGTCGGACGCTGGCTGCAGATGGGTGGTCACCTCGAGCCCGCAGATGCCACTCTGCGCGATGCAGCGTTGCGCGAGGCGCGTGAGGAGAGTGGCATCCCGGAAATCGAGATCAGCGCGTTGCCGCTACGCCTCGACAGGCATCGGGTGAGGTGTGCGGCTGACGAGAGCACCCACCTTGATGTGCAGTTCCTCGGCCTGGTCTCCGCGCAGGCGCAGGAGGTCATCAGTGAGGAATCCGATGACCTGCGCTGGTTCTCGCTCGATGAGCTGCCGGCTGATCTCGATGACAGCGTCCGAAATCTGATCACGGCAGCGCTCTCGGCCTGAACTTTTTTTCTTCCACAGTGCTGTGGAGAGATTTCCCCTGGTCACCGACGTGATGTCCGACTTGTCCCCACGCTCATGCACAGGCTTATGCACCTCTCGTCCACACGAAAGGGCACTCCCGTCCCCAGTGAGTCCACAGCGTGTCCACAGGTCGAACAGGGGGTTCCCCATTTTGCGTTGACTCATCTGCGGCGAGTGCCTAGGTTTTCCGCGCTGGGACCCCCGGGATAACAGGCAGCATTCGCAAGGGGAAGGCGAATGGTGACCAGAGACCTGGGGGTCTCGCTCTTTTTCGCCCCGCGCGATCACCGCGTACTCTTGCCGGATGGGCGCATTGCTGTGGTGGTTGATCCCGATCGGGGCAACGGCACTGGCGATCCTCTACGTGGTCTACCGCAGTCGTCCGGCCAAGCCGATCGATCCACGCGATTCCATGGAGAACCTGCGCCGCCTGCAGGACGCCATGGAGCGCCCCCTGCCTGATCTCGATCCGGAGGGCCCTCGCCCGTGAGCACTCACGCCCGGCGTCATCTCTCCTCCCGAGCGCGCGTCCTGCTCGTCAGCGTGACCAGCGTGCTCGTGCTGCTCGCTGTCGCACTGCTGCTGCCGGTTCCCTTCGTGAAGCTGGCGCCCGGTCCCACGTTCAACGTGATCGGCGAGCATGACGGCCAGCCGGTGATCAAGATCAGCGGCACCACGACCTACCCGGTCACCGGCGAGCTCGACATGACCACGGTTCTCGAGTCAGGCGGCCCTCGCGGCGGGCTGACCTTCGTCGATGCGATCGCCTCCTGGTTCAGTTCCTCGACCGCAGTCCTGCCTCGCGAGCTGATGTACCCCGATGACGTGTCGGGCACCGACGTGAAGGCCAAGCAGACCGCGCTGTTCAGCACCGCCGAGTCGAATGCGACAGCGGCAGCCCTCGGGTACCTCGACATGCCCGTATCGACCAAGATCGTCGTGAGTGCGGTCTGGGCCGATTCGCCGGCCGACGGCACGCTCGAGGCCCGCGATGAGATCCTCACGATCGATGGCACGGCGATCACCGCAGCCGATCAGGTACGCACCCTCGTCCAGGCCAAGCCGATCGGCACCGAGTTCGCCATCAGGGTTCTTCGCGATGAGGAGTCCGGCGAGAAGAGCATCGACGTCACGGTGACGTCCGAGCCGAACCCGACCGACGACGCCAAGCCGTACATCGGCATCAGCGTCGGCGAGTACTACTCCGCGGACTTCCCGATCGCCTTCACCCTCGACACGGTCGGCGGCCCGAGTGCCGGCCTGATGTTCACCCTCGGCCTGATCGACAAGCTCTCGCCGGACGACCTCGCCGCCGGCAAGCACATCGCCGGCACGGGCACCATCGATGCCAAGGGCACCGTCGGCCCGATCGGCGGCATCCGGCAGAAACTGGCCGGAGCGCGCAAGGCCGGAGCCGAGCTCTTCCTCATGCCCAAGTCGCATTGCGACGAGGCTGCCGGCCACATTCCCGACGGGCTCACCGTCACCCCGGTCGAGACCGTGACCGATGCGGTCGACGCCCTGCGCGCGTGGGGCAAGGGGGCTCAGGTGTCCTCCTGCCCCGTCTCGTCGTAAGTTGTCTAGGTGAGCTTCGATTTCAACGCCAGCATGAGTCCTGACAGCGGCCAGCCCCAGCCCCGGCGCCGCGGGGGAGTCCTGCTCCCCACCATCATCGTGCTCGGCCTGCTGGTCGTGTCCTTCGTGATCTTCACGGGCTTCTACACCGACTGGCTGTGGTTCGGCTCGGTCGACAAGTCAGAAGTGTTCACGACCACGCTGATCACCCGCATCGGCCTGTTCCTCGGCTTCGGCCTGCTGATGGGCATCTCGGTGGCCCTGGTGCTGTTCTGGGCGTATCGCACTCGGCCGACCTTCCGCGGGCTGACACCCGAGCAGGCAAGCCTGGAGCGCTACCGAATCTCCATTGAGCCGGCGCGTCGACTCGTCACCATCATCGCCTCGATCGTCGTCGGTGTACTCGGCGGCCTGTCGGCGGCAGGCGAGTGGACAACCTTCCTCATGTGGCGCAATGCCACCTCGTTCGGCATCACCGACCCGCAGTTCGGTCTCGACCTGTCGTTTTACACGTTCACGCTGCCGTTCATCCGCTTCCTGCTCGGCTTCGCATTCACGCTCATCCTGATTCTCCTCCTTGCCGCTGTCGTGGTGCAGTACCTGTACGGCGGACTCCGGCTCCAGCCCAAGGGCGATCGCGCCTCCGCCGCGGCGCAGGTGCAGCTGTCGCTGCTGATCGCGCTGCTGCTGCTGGTCAAGGCTGCCTCGTACTGGTTCGACCGCTACAGCCTTGCCACCAAGAGTGAGAATCTCGTCACGGGCTTCACCGGCCTGAAGTACACCGACGTCAACGCCGTACTGCCCTCGCTGACGATTCTCACCTTCGTGGCCGCACTGGTGGCTCTGCTCTTCGTCGTGAACATCTTCCGTCGGCACTGGCTGCTTCCCGCACTGGGAGTCGGCCTGATGCTGGTGACCAGCATCGTGATCGGCACGGTGTACCCGCTGATCATCCAGCAGTTCACGGTGCGCCCGAGCGAGCTCGTCAAGGAGCAGCCGTACATCGAGCGCAATATCAACGCGACTCGCGATGCCTACGACATTGCCGATGCCGAGATCAAGGACTACCCGGGCTCGGTCTCCCTGCCGTCGAAGAAGGTGCTCGAGGACAACTCCGGCACGCTGTCGAACATCCGCCTGCTCGACCCAGCGCTGGTGTCGCCCACGTACAACCAGCTGCAGCAGATTCGCGGCTACTACTCCTTCAACGACCGTCTCGACATCGATCGCTACAACCTCGATGGCGAGGATCGCGGTTCTGTCGTGGCCGTTCGCGAGATCAACCTCGCCGGCATCCCCGACGGTCAGCGGAACTGGACCAATGACAAGGCCGTCTACACGCACGGTTACGGCTTCGTGTCGGCATTCGACAACACCGCGCTGAGCAACGGCCAGCCCGACTTCTTCGAGAGCGATATTCCGACCACGGGCGCCCTGAAGATCGATCAGCCCCGCGTGTACTTCGGCGAGCTCTCGCCGTTCTACAGCATTGTCGGCGCGCCCAAGGGCTCCGCGCCCGTCGAGCTCGACTACCCCGATGACGCGAGTCCGACAGGGCAGAAGACCAACACCTATGACGGCACCGGCGGTGTCGCGATGGGCTCCCTGTTCAACCGACTGGTGTTCGCGACGAAGTTCCAGGACTCCAACATCCTGCTGTCCGACCTGGTCAATTCCGACTCGCGCATCCTGTGGGATCGCAACCCCGCCCTGCGCGTGGAGAAGGTCGCCCCGTTCCTGACAGTCGACCAGGATCCGTACCCCGTGGTGGTCGAGGGCCGCATCAAGTGGATCGTCGATGCCTACACGACCTCGAATGACTACCCGTACTCCAGCCGGGTATCCCTGGCCGATGCCACGAGCGACTCGAGCACCTCGCGTAACCTCCCGCCGGGGCTGCAGCCGCAGGATCAGCTCAACTACATGCGCAACTCGGTCAAGGCAGTCGTCGATGCCTACGACGGCACTGTCACCCTCTACCAGTGGGATAAGCAGGATCCGGTGCTGCAGACCTGGATGAAGGCCTTCCCGGAGATCGTCACGCCGCTTGACAAGATGTCACCGGCGCTGCTCGAGCACGTGCGCTACCCCCAGGACATCTTCAAGGTTCAGCGCACCATCATGAGTCGCTACCACGTGACCGACGCGGCGACCTTCTACAACGGCACCGACGTCTGGATCGTCCCGTTCGATCCGACGCTTAATCCGGCGCAGGTGTTCCAGCCGCCGTACTACCTCACCCTTCAAATGCCCGGTGACACCAAGCCCGCGTTCTCGCTGACGACGGCTTTTGCGCCGCAGCGTCGTCAGACTCTCGCCGCATTCATGCAGGTGAACTCCGATCCGGGGGAGAAGTACGGCCAGATGCAGGTACTGCAGCTGCCGAGCAACACCACGATCCCCGGCCCGCAGCAGGTGCAGAACAACTTCGAGTCCGACCCGACAGTTAGTTCGCAGCTCTCGCTGCTTCGACGTGGCGGTTCCGAGGTCGAGCTCGGCAATCTGCTCTCGCTCCCGTTCAATGACGGGCTGCTCTATGTCGAGCCTGTGTACATCCGCGCCGCCACCGACGGCTATCCGCTGCTGCGAAAGGTGCTCGTCGGCTACGGCTCGAATGTCGCGCTCGAGGACACTCTCGACGTAGCACTTGCGAAGGTCTTCAACATCGGTGCTATCCCGACGCCAGAGGCGCAGCCGGGTGACAACCAGGATCCCGATGCGGATCCGGGCACGAACCCGACGCCGACGCCTACCGTCACGCCGGAGCCCGAGGCCCCGACGACCGCCGATCCGGCAGCTGACCTTGCCCGGGCACTGGCCGCGGCCGATGCCGCGTTCCAGGCAGGGCAGGACGCCCTGCGGGTCCAGGACTTCACCGCCTACGACAAGGCGCAGAAGAACCTCGAGGCGGCGCTGGCAAGGGCCCTGGAGGCGCAGGCTCGGCTGGAAGACACGGGCGCAAGCGCCTGAGTCAGGCGAAACGCCCTTCCTGCCCCTGCCCTGAGGTCTAGCGTGTCGCCATGACCGCACGCGTGCTCTTCGCCATCACCGCTGCAGTGCTGTGGATCGGGCAGATCCTGTCGGCGATCCTCAGCGCTACCGACTACTACCCGGTGAACACGACTGATCCGGGCCTGTACGGCAATAACCCCCTGGGTGCCGCCGGCTTCCTCGGACGCGAGCTCGACCACTTCAGTTACTTCACGGTGCTCAGCAACATGCTCGCCGCGGTCATCTTCACCATGCTGGCACTGAAC
>JBJSWO010000006.1:0-12348 GCA_046085905.1 Actinomycetes bacterium
AGGAGATTGAGGATTCGAGCGAGCTTCACCTGTGTCGTCATCGCAGCCTCAGAAGTTCAGCGGGATGGTCGAGTCCATGTTCATCTTCAGGAACACGACGGTGGCGATGAGGCCGAAGAGGCCCAGGGGCAAGGTCCAGCGCTGACGCCAGAAGATGCCGATGAACACGACGATCCACAGGAGGAATATCCAGAGCACAGGCACACGCTAGTGCGAGTTGCCCGCCGGCGGGCGCAAGCGGCGACTACAGGGACTGCGCCGCCTGCAGTTCGCGAAGGCAATCAACGAGGAATTCGTGATCCTCGATATCGGGAAGCCCGGATGCGTAGATGCTTCCGACGATGCCGACGTTGGCCACCCGAATCGGCATTCCGCCGCCATGCGCCGCGAACTCGGCGGTGCTCAGGCCGGTGGCTTCGGCGAAGGTCGTGCCGCGCTCGGCATAGCGCAGCTTCTGGAAGAGCGTGGAGGTGTCAAACTTCTCGACTACCGCCGCCTTGCGGTTGATCCAGTTCTCGGAGTCATACTGGGAGCCGGGCAGCGAGACCATGAAGGCAATGCGACGTCCGTGACGCACCTGGATGATGAGCGGCATCTCCTCGCTCTCTGCCCGCGACTGGGCGATCGCGCCGAGGCCGACTGCATCGGCAAGGGTGAAGGACGTCAGGGCAAGCGCGGCTTCCTGATCTGCAACCTCGGCTGCGGTGAGCGACGCCATGTCTACTCCGCCAGTCCGAATAGACGATCACCGGCGTCACCGAGACCGGGAACGATATAGCCCTTCTCGTTGAGGTGATCATCGATTGCTGCGGTGACAACCGTGACGTTGACATCCCTGTCGCCGTAGGCCTCCTCGAGCATCTTCACCCCCTCCGGCGCAGCGAGCAGGCAGATCGCGGTGATGTTGCGCGCACCTCTCTCGAGCATGAGATCGATCGCTGCCACGAGAGTGCCGCCGGTCGCCAGCATTGGATCGAGTACGAACACCGTGCGATTGGAGAGATCGTGCGGCAGCCGATCGGCATAAGTCGTGGCGAGCAGCGAATCGTGGTCGCGCACCATCCCGAGGAAGCCCACCTCCGCGGTGGGCATGAGCTTCACCATTCCATTCAGCATGCCCAGGCCCGCGCGCAGAATCGGAACGATCAGCGGCTTCGGGTCAATCAGCTCGACGACGGTGCAGTCGGCGACGGGGGTCGAGATCCTGACGGGCTGCACCTCAAGATCGTCAGTGGCCTCGTAGGCGAGCAGGGTGACGAGCTCCTCGGCCAGGAGCCGGAAGGTGGCCGACGAGGTGTCGGTCTTGCGGAGCTTGCCGAGCTTGTGGGCAACGAGGGGATGATCGATCACGAGTGTGCGCATGGGGCGAGGGTAACCGTTCGGTCTCGCTCATGTACCTCGTGGTGACGGATGGGCCCGGCCCGTGCCACCATGGGCCCGTGACTGTCCAGGAGGTTGACCTCAAGGCGATTGACTTCGCCGCCGCAGCGTGGCGCGAGGAAGGCCGCTGGGTGTCCTCCGCGATGCCGGCGCGCATTGCCACGACCGTCGATTCCCTGGTGTCCGCCCTGCGCCAGCTCCCCGGCGAGAACGGCGTCTTCGGCTTCGTCGGCGTCGGCGACGAGTTCTTCCTGATCTTCCGCGTCGATGCCATTGGCACCCGTGTCTTCATCAGTGACGGTGTTGCCGTACTGGACTGGTCGCTGGCCGAGGAGGCTGCCGACCTCATCGGTCTCGAGTGGGAGGAAGACGATCTCGAGGAGTTCATCCCGATCGGTGACCTCGCGATTCTCGCCGACCTCGGTATCGATGCCGATGAGATCTCCCTGCTCGTCGATGAGTCAGACATGTACCCCGACGACCAGGTCAAGGCGATTGCCAAGCGCCTCGGCCTCGGCGATCAGTTCGATAAGGCCCTGCGGGCGCGCTAGCCGTGCAGCATTCACCCGCTGATGTCGCCGCAATGCGCATCGCACTCGACGAAGCCATGCGTCCGGCACCGCTGGGTGCTGTTGCTGATCTGCCTATCGGCGCCATCGTCCTCGATCCGAACGGCACTGTCATCGCGCGGGCGCGAAACCAGAGGGAGGCCACCGGTGATCCCACGGCGCATGCGGAAGTACTGGCGCTGCGCGAGGCTGCGGCAGTCAGGGGGGAATGGCGGCTCACCGACTGCACCCTCGTTGTCACCCTGGAGCCCTGCCCGATGTGTGCCGGGGCAGCCACGATGGCTCGTGTCAGTCGCGTTGTCTTCGGTGCCTGGAATGAGGAGTACGGAGCCGCCGGCTCCCACTGGGATCTCCTGCGTGATCGCCGGATGGCCCATCGACCGGAAGTGGTCGCGGGAGTGCTCGAAGACGAATGTGGCAGGCTGGTGCTCGATTTCATGGCCGAACGACGGGAGGAGAAGGCATGAGCGCGGAGTTCCGGCGCCCCACCGGTGGTCGCTCACGTCGACGTCGTCCGATGTGGGTGCCGATCCTGATCGTCCTGGCCGGAATCGCCGTGCTGTTCGCCGTCGGCTTCGGACTCTCGCGCCTCCTGAACGATTCCTCGTCCACCGATGCAGAGGCCATCGCCTCAGCCTCCGCCGCGCCCCTGCCGTGCGAGACCACCATGGTCACCGCTGCCGAGGTCCTTCCGCGCAGCAGCAAGGTCAAGGTCAATGTCTGGAATGCCACCGACCGCGTAGGACTGGCCAGTGATGTAGCGAAGGTGCTCAATGCACGCAGCTTCACCATCAAGAAGGTCGACAACGATCCGCTCGGTGCCGTGCTCGAAGGAGTCGGCCAGATTCGCTACGGCGTCAATGGTCGTGCCAATGCCGAGTTGCTTGCGTTCTACTTCCCCGGCGCGATTCTCGTCCAGGATGATCGTCCGAAGAAGGTCGTCGACATCGCACTTGGCAATGCGTTCACCGAGATCGCGGGAGAGGCGGAGATCGCCGCGGCAATGGCGTCGCCGTCGCCGTCACTCTCCGGCCCCGGCTGCCCGAGCCAGCCCGCAGTGGGGTCCGCGCCCGCCGCATCGCTGCCCGCCGAAGCTCCCTCGATGACTCCGTCGCCCGCTGCGTCGTAGCTACTCTCAGTACACGAGCGCCTGGGTATTCGGCGCGATCGCCTCTTCGACGAACACCGCCGCACCGGCGATGCGCACGCCATCGAGCACGTCATCGACAGCGATCGACCGACGCAGTGCGCACTGGGTGCACAGGGTGACCGTGCCGAACTCGAGTACCTGATCGAGGAGCTCGCCGAGCGAGGCCGAATGCTCCAGCTCGAACTCCGAAGCCTTGCCGGGAAGGGCGAACCACGCAGCGTCCCCGGTCAGCCACAGTGACACCGGAACGCCACTTGCCGCTGCGGTTGCGGCAACGGTGAAGGCCTGCGAGCAGCGCTCAGGTGCGTCAGTTCCCGCGGTCACCTTGATGAGCAGTTGGCTTCGGGGCGTTGAGGTCATGAACGGTAGGCTGCCGTACATGGTCGAGAACGTCTACACGGGCCTGCTCGTGGTCGCAGTCGCGGTCATCGCGGCCGTGTCGATCGTGATCGTCGTCCGACTCTTCCGGGGGAATGACTCATGAGCAGCGCACCACTTCCCAGCGAGCTTCCCGAGGAGCTGCTTCCGCTCTCGTGGCTGCTGGGTACCTGGGTCGGCGTGGGCACGGGGCAGTACCCCGGCATCGAGGATTTCCGATTCGGACAGGAGGTCTCCTTCGCGACCGACGGTCGCCCGTTCATGGCCTACATCTCCCGCAGCTGGCTGCTCGATGACGAGGGCGAGCGCGTGAAGCCATTGGCGACAGAGACGGGCTTCTGGCGGCCGCGTCCCGAGAACCGGATCGAGCTGACCCTGGCCCACCCCACCGGCTATGCCGAGACCTGGGAGGGCGAGGTCACCATCACCGGCCTGGAAAACGCGCGCATCACCGGGGCGAAGGCGGTACTGAAGACCACCTCTGTCGCCGCCACCTCGAGTGCCAAGCCTTACTCGGAGGGCGAACGCCTCTACGGCCTCGTCGGCGAGAAACTTCTCTGGACCTTCGACATGATGGCCATGGGCAAGCCAATGGGCAATCACCTCGCGGCCAGCCTGCAGAAGGTCATGGAGCTATCAACGGGAGCGGCAGATGACTGACGACTGGGATCGCCGACTGCGTGATCACGGGTACCGCATCACCCCGCAGCGCCAGTTGGTGCTGGAAGCCGTGGAGTCACTTCGCCATGGCACCCCCGAGGCGATTCTCATCGAGGTGCAGCGCACTGCAACCGGCGTGAATCTCTCCACCGTGTACCGCACCCTCGAGGTGCTCGAGGATGTCGGGCTGGTAACTCACGCGCACATCGGTCACGGTGCCCCGACCTATCACGCAGTCGACGAGCACGTGCATATTCACCTGGTGTGCGATCGCTGCACGAAGGTCAGCAGCGTCGATTCGGACATCGCAGAGCCCTTCGTTGCCCGCCTTCGCCAGGACCACGGCTTCGAGACCGATATCGCGCACGTGTCGATTCACGGACTCTGTGCCGAATGCGCAGGCAAGCCCAAGGATTACCTCGAAGGCGACGACGAGCTGTGAGCTCACTCGATCGCAGTGATGCGATCCGCCCGCCCGAGGGCGCGCCTGATCAGGGCATCGCCTGGCATTACGGTGATCCGCATCGCGAGCAGCGGGCGCTCATGGAGGGCCGTGGCGTGGTCGATCTCTCGAATCGCGGAGTCATCACCGTTTCCGGTGCTGATCGCATCAGCTGGCTGCACACGCTCACCTCGCAGCACGTCGAGAACCTGCAGCCCGGGCAGAGCGCTCTCGCGCTGATCCTCAGCCCGAATGGTCATGTCGAGCACGAACTGCATATCGTCGACGACGGCACTAGCTCGTGGCTGATCGTCGAGCCGGGCACGCAGGACGAGCTCGTCGACTACCTGCGAAAGATGCAGTTCATGCTGCGTGTCGAGGTCGCTGATGTCAGCGATGAGTACGTCGTGGTCTGGGAGTCATGTCGCGATCTCGATGCCGACTATCCGACCTATCTCGTCCCGGAAGCTTTTGCCGTTCGGGGTTTCTCGGGACGCGAGGTGATAATCCCGCGTGCCGAGCTCGATGCGCGACTCGCGTCGGCTGAGATCGTCGCGGGCACCTGGGCACTCGAGGCTTTGCGTGCTGCAGCAGGTGTTCCGCGCCTGCGCTTCGAGACCGATCACCGCACCATTCCGCATGAGGTCGGATGGATCGGGCCAGCAGTGCACCTGCAGAAGGGCTGCTACCGCGGGCAGGAGACCGTGGCGCGCGTGCAGAACCTCGGCAAGCCGCCACGGCGCCTGGCAATCCTGCATGTCGATGGCAGTGCAGAGATCGCACCGCTTCACTGCGATCGCGTGTTCTACCAGGACAAGGAGATCGGCTGGGTGGGCACGGGTGCCCGCCATCACGAGCTCGGCCCGGTCGCCACGGCGATCCTCAAGCGCAATGTTCCGGTTGATGCCGAGCTGATCATTCGCACGGCAGAGGGTGATGTGAGCGCCTCGCAGGAAGTCGTGGTCTCCGCCGACTAGTTCGCCTGATCCGCGCTGTCGACGATGATCGTCATCGGGCCGTCATTCGTGAGCGTCACCTGCATATCGGCTCCGAAGACCCCCCGCTGGACATCGACTCCGCGAGAGTTCAGCTGCTCCGCGAATGCGTCGACGAGGGGTGAGGCAATGTCTCCGGGTGCTGCAGCATCCCAGGTGGGTCGACGTCCCTTGCGGGTATTCGCGTACAACGTGAACTGGCTGATGACGAGAACGGGCAGGCCGAGGTCAGCTGCGGAGAGCTCCTTGCCGCTGCCCGGGGGCAGGCAGGCCTGAGCGGCCTCAGCGTGAGTCACGTCGAACAGGCGCATGTCGTAGGCCTTGTCCGCGAGTTTCGCCGCAATAACGGAGGTGTCGCCCGGGGTCACGCCGACCAGGATCACCAGGCCAGGGCCGGCGAATGCACCCGTCACGTGCCCGTCGACACTGACCTGGGCGCCCGCCGCCCGTTGGATCACGATCCGCATGCCCGAAGGCTGCCACATGGCCCTTCCACGGGGGAATTAGGCCGTGTGCTAGCGAAAGGCAGCGCTCATGTTTGCAAATGCAAGCACATGGGTAATACTGGGGGCATGGGAATCGATGTCAGCGGGCTCGGCGACTTCATCCGCGATCAGCGCGACCAGGCTCAGATGTCACTGCGCCAGCTCGCCAAGGCAGCGGATGTGTCCAACCCCTACCTGAGCCAGGTCGAGAGAGGCCTGCGCAAGCCCAGTGCCGAGATCCTGGGCCGCATCGCCCAGGGCCTGCGTATCTCTGCTGAGACGCTCTACGTTCAGGCCGGCATCCTGGCGCAGCGCGCGGGCGATGACACGGTGACGACAGCGATCGCCGCAGACCGCACGATCACCGAGCGCCAACGCACAACGCTGCTGCAGATCTACGCAGCGTTTCAGTCCGAGAACGCGGCGGCCACCTCGACTACCGCATCCGACTCCTCGGATGCCGATATTTCTGACGCACAGAGCACAACGGAGGATTGAGATGGAATCAAGTAACGAGTTCAACATGCCGGTCAACGAGGAGATCGCTCTCGATGATGTCGTCACCGAGTTCAGTGATGCGCCTGAGGCCGTGACTGTCGCGAAGAAGAAGGTGCCGGTCGGTACCACTGAGACCGTGAAGCATCATGCGCGCAAGACCGTGGTCAAGGCCAAGGAGACCACCCAGGCCGTCACGGATGGCGCGGCCATGATCGCCGACTCGGCGAAGACCAAGGTGTCGAAGGTCGATCTGCTGAATCTTGAGCTGCCCAAGGTGGAGCTGCCTAAGTTCTCCGTGCCGAAGTTCGAGCTGCCGAAGTTCGACCTTCCGAAGGTCAGCATGCCCAAGGTCGAGATGCCGAGCTTCTCGTCGGTCACCGAGGTCAAGGCCGAGGTAAGCAAGGTCGCGCATGACGTGCGGGGCAAGGCGGCGAGTGCCGTGACCCTCGTCCGTGAGGCCGTCGGTATCTAGCATCACACGTGAAAAGGCCCTGATGCGCTCTGCGTATCAGGGCCTTTTCACGTCGTTCACGTAAGTGCATCTTTACGTCAGCCGAGCTCCACACGCTCGTGGGCCGGAGCGTTCTCGAAGATGACAGCGCTGATGCCGCAATCCTGGGCCACCCGCATGTCGATTGACTCGCTCACCATCGCGATCAGCCGCGTCCCGCTGGTCGCTCCCGCGCTCGCTGTCTGCGAAATGGTGAGCTCGTCAGCACCGTGGGTTCCCTGCATGACGTGCGGCGGGAAGACGATCGCCCATCGTGACCATCCGGAGAGATCGCCGGAGTTCGCGGAGGCCGCCGCCGCCGCTGTCACGGCGATGTTGAGTCCGCGGTCCGCGAGCATCCGCAGGGTCTCGCCGCCGCCGACGGGAATCTCGTCGAACAAGAGCACGGTGCGCTGACACTGACTGCGATCGAGCTTTGGCACGATCAGGTTCGGCAGTGCGAGCTCGCCTGCCTCCGGGTGAAGGAGCGCCGAGGGCATCCGGATGATGCACAGGGGCGAGGTCGTCAGTTCCTCGGTGAGGGCGTCCAGGGAGATCTCGGCGGCAAGTGCGGCGAGGTGAGGCTGGCGATTCACGGCCTTCAGGAGATTCTCCGGCTGGCGCATGTCGAAGTACCGGAATTCGCGCACCCATCCGACGCTCACCAGGGTTCCTTCGGGCGCGGCACCCGCGGTCGACAGCAGGGGGCGTGACTCGGAGATGAAGGCCGCGGTGCCCCGATCGCGAGTCATGCCCTCGAGAAGACTGTCGACCGTGACGGGAGTGGGCTCCACACGGGTGAAGAGCTCCGGCGTGAGCTCCAGGGTGCTGAAGTCCGGATCCGAGAGCGGGTTGCGCGCGGATTGATCGGCAGCGAGGCGATCGCGAGCTGTCTGGATCAGACCCTCGGGCGAGAGGTCGTCGACCTGGTGAGCCGCGTACCCGAAGGAGACGCTGACGAATACCTCGAGATCGGTGGCGCTCGATGCTGCGCGCCCGAAGGAGTTCAACGAGTCCTGGAGATCGCGCAGCAGCTGGATCGTGTTGCGGATGATGGGACCCCCGCTCACGGCGACCCACACGCGCCCCGGGCTCTCGTAGGCCACGAAGACATCCGTACCGTTGAACAGTGGCGAGGAGAGAGCCGACCGCATGACGTGAGAGATCGCCGCATGCTCGTGGCGCCCCCCGGCCAGGGCTGCGAACTCATTGATCGCGTACACGCCGACGATCAGCGACGACAGGTGCGGCGCTCGATCGAAGCGCTCCCGCATCGCGAGCATTGCCTGATCGAGTGCGCTCATGCTCGGCCAGCCGCTGTCGAACATCGAGGCGAAGGCGATCGCGTCACGGTCCGTACTGCGACGCAGCTCGGGGGAGAGTAAGCCGATAGTGGCCAGCTCGCTGAACTCATCGACGAGCGCGCGTGATCGTGTCAGGAATCGTCCGGGGAGAAGGCAGTCACTGATCGTGATGCTGCTCGTCGTACGACTGTCGATGCCGAGCGGAATGCGCAAGCCGGAGCGACCGGAGGGAGAGGTCGGAAGCGTGTCGGACGTGCCGGGGTACACGTCTGTCCGGACGAGACTCTGGCTGACTCCGCCCCCGCCTGCATCGTGAATCGTGAGCACCTGGGTGGCGCCGAAGACGACCGCACCCATGCGACCGGTGACGTTCAGCGCAGCCTTCGCCGCGAGCTCAGGATCCAGCGAGCCGTCGGCGAGCCGAGTGAGAATCACTGACTGCTTGCTTCGCCACAAGGCGAGGGTGCGCTTGGCCTCGATGCGCCACACGCTGATCGAGATGGCCCAGAGCAGCAGCCAGCACGCAAGAAATACGCCCAGCGCCGCGAGGGCCGGCAGCACAGTGTCGGTGGGGTCCCCGTCGATTCGAGGCAGGATTTCCCCTGTAGCCGCAACGGTCCAGGCGATCACCGCGCTCACCGCGGCAACTAGGAGTCGGCGCACGTCGATGAGATCACGCGCAGCGGCCCAGCCCCGTCGTTCGCAGCGCGCCCAGCGATCGACCGCATTGAGAATGAGGCCGAGATAGAGGGCCATGATGCCGGCGAGCAGGAGCGGAATGATCGAGAAGTTCATCGTGACTGCAGTGGCGAGCGGACGCACGATCGAGTACGCGATCGATGCGATGAGCATTGCGGCGAAGGCAGCGCTGAGCTGATGAAATCGCGAGTTCGGATCTCGGTTGGACTCACGCTTGGTGAGAACTGTCATGCGGATCAGGTAGGCGAGACTGAAGAGCAGAAAGGCGATAACGGGCTCGGCATAAAGGCCCGCGAGCATTGCGCCCACCAGAATCGCATTGAATGAAATCGTGCTCGTGCTCCATGGCGCGATCGGTTGCGTGGGCGAGGCGAGTATCTGCTTCGTCGATGATTCCGTGCCGGTGCGGAACAGTGCCTGCGGGGTGAAGACGCTGATCGCTACGAGGATCAGACCGGCGAGAAGAACGTCAGTGCTCGGTAGCTCATCACCGATATCGGAGTACATCAGGGCGAAGGCCGTGAGTATTGCGGCTGCCCAGAGAACGGCGAACAGCACGCCGACGATGCCGGTGCGCAGCTGACGGGTGGCCTGTTCCGGGCCGCTGGTGACCGGCGCGAGCCAGCGACCGGCAGCCCGAAGCGGGCCGGCAGGGGAAGCCATGGCCTGACGGTACCCCGACTCTCGTCCCGAGAGCCATCACCCCATGCACCCCAGTGGTCACGGCAAATAGGGATTATTCGGGCGAAATAACCCGACGGAAGACGGCCTCCACGAGGAGCCTCAGCCGATACCCCCCTGGGGAGATCCCTCGGTTCGGTGCGCGCGGAAGGAGTCAGGTGATCAAGAGCTGGGTACTGCGCGCTCGCGATGCCTCCTGTCACCGATGTCCCGCACCACGGAATGAATCAGGCTCCCGGGGCGATGACGGATTCACCCTGGTCGAGATCCTGGTCGCGACCTTGGTCTTCGCCCTCACCGCGACCGCGACGGTCGGGATCCTGATCACTGCTATTCGCACGGTGCGCGAGAACTCCGATCGCGTCTACGCCTCGAATCTGGCTCGATCCGAGATCGAGCGACAGCGCGAGCTCGGCACCGACCTGATCACGATCGGCAACACCACCACGACGACCTCGACGCCCGAGGGCACATTCACCATCTCGACCACCAGCAACTGGGTCGGACTGAACCAGGCGACCGATGCCTGCGAGGCAGCGGCGCCGGGTCAGGCGTACATGCGAGTTCACGTCGAGGTGTCGGGTGCCACCATCTCCGATCCTCAGGTCAGTGACACGATCATCGCTCCCGGTGATGACTCCTCCCTTGTCGACACCGGCCAGATCGCCATCAAGGTGGCTGATGAACGCGCCAATCCGGTCAGCGGCGTTACCCTTCAGGTGCGCAATGTCGCAGCAGCCGGTGCAACCACGACGTTCATCACCGGCCCGGACGGCTGCGTCTTCGTGCCCAAGCTCGCACCGAGCAGCGCCTGGCAAGTCACGATCAACCGCGGCGGCTATGTGCCACGGATCGTGAACGGAACGAGCTCTACGGCTGCGGTCGCGGCCGCTCAGACCACGCGCATGTCGTTTGAATACGCGGCAGCAGCATCCATGGAATTCACGTCCGCGAATGCCGATTTCCCGATCCCTGACGGCATTCCGCTGTCGAGCGGTCAAGACCCACTCGCGATCATGCCTGTCGCGGTAACGGCCTACCCGAAGGTCGTGAGCGGTCTCTGGCCATCGGTCGGGGGCTACCAGGCGTGGCTGGGAACGTGCATCGATGCGGATCCGGCGAGCTTCGCCGCTCCGCGCACCACATCGAACAACCGAACCTGGTTTGCCGTGACTCCGGGTGCCAAGACAACAGCCCCCCTCGGCGGCGCGACAGTCCGGGTTCGCGGCCTGCCTGCCAACGCACTCGTGCGTATTGCGCATGCCACGGAACCGACCGGCAATTGCACGACCGCGCAGGCCTATGACATCGGACGCACCGATGCCCAGGGAGTGCTGCGTGTCCAGCTTCCCTACGGACGCTGGACTTTCAGCTCCACGGCAGCACCGGGTGCCAATCAGGTCGTGACCCTGGATCCGGTGCCCGTCGCGACGGCATCCGCGACGGCATCCGCGTCGGCCACGCCGACGCCTACGCCCACCCCGACGCCCACCGGCTCCGCAATTCCCGTCGACCCCAAGGGAGCCCAGGTCACGGTGAGCTTCCCCGTCGCCTCGCTAGACGTGCCCACTCCGAGCGCGACTGCCTCGGCGACTCCTTCAGCGAGCGTGACCCCGTGACCGAGATCGAGATGAATGGGAAGGATGACGGCATCACGCTGATCGAGCTGATCGTCGCGATGGGAATCTTCAGTCTGCTATTGATCGTGACGTCGGCATTCATGATCAGCGGAGTGCGCAGCATTCGTGACACGACCGGACGGAATTCCGTCCAGCAGGAGCAGCAGAATGCGGCGGAATGGATATCCCGACTCCTGCGCTATGCCGATAACCCGTATGCGAACTCGCCGATCGTGCCGTCATTCGACTACGCAGGCACCTCTGCAGGCCAGCCGGTGGTCACGTTCTACACGTTCGCAGGTGCGGGCAAGGCTGATCGCGTGCCCTACAAGGTGACGCTGACGAAGACTGCCAAGGGAATCGTGACATCGACCTGGGCTCCTGACATGACCTCAGGTCGACCGGTCTACACGGCGTCAGTGGGCAACGGCTGCCGAACCACGCCCGTGGATGCCACATGCTCAACCCGCCTGCTCGTGCCGACGACTTCGACGAATACCCCGACTCTCAGCGTCAAGTACTACAAGGCCGGCACTCCCACGCCGGGAGTTCCTGCCCCGCCCATGGTCGAGATGGTGCCGCCGGCGAACGGGACGCTCACGGCGGCGCAAATCGCCACTCTTCGCGCCGTGCAGTTCAGTATCGGCGGCACCTCGGCCACCCAATCGGTGTCGCAGAAGGTCGTCCTGGCGAACGGACAGTCCTGATGAGCAGACTCCTCCGGCGACTGCGAGGCCACTATGCATCGGGATCCGATCAGGGTTCAGCTCTCATCATCGTGATCATCGGCTGCATGGCCCTCGTGGCGCTGTCCCTCGTTGTCGCCCAGGCAACGATCAACGCGATCCGCCCGTCGGATCGAAGCGAGAAGTCGTATGCCGCTCAGGCCGCGGCAGAGGCTGGGATCGACGATTACCGGGCTCGCCTGCTTGTCGACAACCGCTACTTCCTGCGAGCGCCCGACGCTACGAATCCAGCGCTGACGGGCTGGGCGGAGG
>JBJSWO010000007.1:0-5010 GCA_046085905.1 Actinomycetes bacterium
GCAGGATGGTGTTCGCGCGCTGCTCATAGGCGGCGTCGGTCACGCGGGAGCGGAAGACCATGTCCTCGCGGAAGGTCACGCAGCCGGCATTCTCCATGGCCCCCGCGTTGAACTCCGGCACGAAGAGCTGGTCGTACTTGCCGAACGGGTAAGCCACCCCGAACTGCTTCTCGAAGAACTCGAATCCCTGCTTGGTGATCAGGAAGATGTCGTCGGGATCGAGGAACTCGGCGAGCGACGAGCGACAGAAGACGCCGAGCGGGTAGGTGCCGAAGGCGCCGCTGTAGGAGTCGCGCACCTCGTAGTACGGGCCCGCCACGAGTGCGGTGATGTATGTCGACATGCGCAGGCTGGGCTCGAAGTCCCAGCGGGCCGTGCCCTCGCCATGCGCGATGGGCTCGGGAGAGACCGCGTTGCTGACGACCTTCCAGTGGGCAGGGGCAATGACGCTCAGCTGGAAGGTGGCCTTGAGATCAGGCTGCTCGAAGCAGGCATACATGCGGCGCGCATCGGCCGACTCGAACTGCGTGTAGAGGTAGGTCTCGTTGTCGACCGGATCGACGAAGCGGTGCAGGCCCTCGCCGGTGTTCATGTAGGCGCAGTCGGCGGTGATGACGACCGTGTTGGCCGCCTGAAGGTTCGGCAGCGCGATGCGAGCATCGGAGACCACCTCGGCGACATCGAGCTCGGTGCCATTGAGCACGACCGAGCGAACCGATGGCGCAATGAGGTCAATCCAACTCGACTCCCCAGGCTTACGGCAGTCGAAGGTGGCAGTCGTGGTCGAGATGAACGTGTCGCCCGGCTGCGTGAGATCGAGGAGAACCTCGTAGGAGTGCGAGTGCAGAAGTGCCGATCGGTCGGCTGCCTCGGCCCGGGTGATGTTCTCGTTGTCGCTCACGCGATGACCTCCTTAGGATGAGAGCCAACCCTATGCGCCCAGTGCAGGGAAGCCACCCGAGGAGCCCGCGTGAGCGTCACCGCTGATTTCTGGTTCGACCCCGCCTGCCCGTGGGCCTGGATGACCTCTCGCTGGATGCTCGAGGTCGAGCAGGTGCGCGATGTCGAGGTGCGCTGGCACGTGATGTCGCTGGCGGTTCTCAATGACGGTCGCGAGCTGCCGCCCAAGTACGTCGACCTCATGAAGAAGGCCTGGGGGCCGGTCCGCGTGATCATCGCCGCACGCAATGCGCACGGTGACGACGTCATCCTCCCGCTCTACACGGCGATGGGCACGCGCATTCACCTCGGGCAGAACGAGGACTTCGATGCCGTCGTCCTCGAGTCACTGACAGAGGTCGGCCTGCCCGCGGCCCTCGCCGAGTTCGCCCACTCCGATGCCGTCGATGCCGATCTGCGCGCGAGCCACGCGGAGGCCATCTCGCTCGTCGGCGAGGATGTCGGCACTCCCGTCATCGCAGTTCCGGGGGCTGACGGCAAGCAGATTGCCTTCTTCGGCCCGGTGGTCACCCCGACTCCCCGCGGCGAGGCCGCAGGCAGGCTGTGGGACGGCACCCTGCTCGTGGCCGGAACGCCGGGCTTCTACGAGATCAAGCGCACGCGAACCGCGGGCCCCTCATTCGAGTAGGCCGGCGCACTGTTCGGGACTAGGCGGGCTCGTTCAAATGCAGCACGCGCGGTGCACGCGCATGCTCGGCGAGCAGCATCGCGCCTGAGCGAATGCCACCGACAAGATCATCGGCACCGAAGTTCGATCGCATCGCGAGGATCGCCAGCTCGCAGGAGCGATCATCGATATCGATGGCTGCCTGGGTGCCGGTCACGATGTCGATGGTGCGTGCGGCCGGGTCCACGGCGATCAGCACGGACGTCTCGGCACCCGGAATCTGCGCGTGCTTGGCGATCGCCGAGTCGCGACCCTGCTCGAGCGGGCCGACATAGACAGCGAAGCAGCGGCCGGAGATCTCGCGGGCGAGCTCGACCGCGTCAGTGATCGCGACGCGCTGCTTGGGCGTGAGATCAGAAGCTTCCATGCGCGCCACCTCCGACGACTGAGTACGAGCCGACGCCGAGTTCGCGCGGCAGGATCGACGGATCGGGTGCGGAGCCCGAGCTCGCGATAAAGACGGGGCCTTCGGCGGTGGGCTCACCCGGCAGGCCGGAGTGACGATCTCCGCGCATCCAGCCGGAGGCCGAGACCATGATGGCGACCAGGGCTGCGAAGGCGACCGGGATACCGATGAAGAGAGCGAGTGCTTGTCCTGCGTTCACCCCGCAATCCTAGACGGCTAGTGCTTCCGCACTGCGTCGACCATCGGGCCGAGCAGGGCCGGAGCCGCCATGACGTCCTCCAGGAGCATGACCCGACCCTCGGAATCGGTCATCGGCACTCGCCAGTTCGGGTATTCCAGGTAGGTACCGGGCTGGTTCTGGGCACGTCGATCCCCGACGACATCAGGCAGGCCGACCCCGACGAGCCGGGCCTGCGTGGAGCCGACGGCGCGGTGCAGGCCGATCGCCATGGCATCGAGACCGGCGTCGGTATCGAGGTCGACATCAGCGGCAAGGAACCCGCCCGCGCGCAGCAGCGCCGCCCACTCGTCGCGGTCTCGACGCGCATTCGCGTACTCGACGGCCGGGTCAGTCGTGAGCAGCCCGAGGCTCTCGCGGATGCGCACGTGCTCGTCGCGCAGGAAGCCAGCGGTCGGCGGAAGGTCATGCACGGTGACGCTGGCGAGGATGTCCTGGCGCCAGTCATCAAGCGGCGTGATGGATCCGTCAGTGCGCTCGAACCAGGAGATGACGGTACCGAGAATGCCGCGAGCGGAGAGCACATCACGCACCCACGGCTCGACAGTGCCGAGATCCTCGCCGACGACGATGGCGCCGGCACGCTGAGCCTCGAGGCACAGGATGCCGATCATCGCGTCATGGTCGAAGCGCACGAAGGTGCCGTTGCGCGCACCCATGCCGGCCGGCACCCACCACAGACGGAAAAGCCCGAGCACGTGGTCGATGCGCAGGCCACCCGCGTGACGCAGGATCGTGCGCAGGAGATCGCGATACGGCAGGTAGCCGGCCTCGGCCAGTGCGTCGGGGCGCCACGGCGGCTGCGACCAGTCCTGTCCCATCTGGTTGTACATGTCGGGCGGGGCTCCGACCGAGACTCCGCGCGCGAGGACATCCTGCAACGACCACGAATCAGCGCCTGAGGGGTGAACGCCCACGGCAAGATCAGCCATGACCCCGATGGCCATGCCCGCCTCTCGTGCCGCCTCCTGAGTGGCGGCGAGCTGTTGGTCCATCTGCCATTGCATCCACATCTGGAACTCGACGATGTCGGCGTGCTTGTCACGGAAGGCGACAACGGCCGGCAAGTCAGGGCGCGAGTAGTCAGCCGACCAGGCGGACGGATCGTTGCCGAAGACCTCGCTCATCGCGCACCACGTGGCGAAGTCGCGCAGGCCGACGCCCTGCTCTGCGCAGTACGCGTCGAACTCGGCACGGCGCCTCTTCGAGAGCCCGGCATCGAAGATCTCTCCGAATGCCTGGCGCTTGATCGCCCACACGGCATCGCGATCGAGGAGGTCAGCAGTCAGGTTCATGGCGCGAAGCGGTGCCGCGCTTTCCTCCAGCTGCCCGCGCTGCTTCTTCTTGAGCTCCTCGAACTCGGGGATGTCCTCGACATGGAGGTAGATCGGATTCGTGAACCGACGAGTGACAGGCAGATAGGGAGAGTTCTCGATCGGAGAGACTGGCGTCGCCGCATGCAGCGGATTGATGAGCACGAAGCCTGCACCCAGTTCGCGACCGCTCCACGACGCGAGGGTGGCGAGATCATGGAGATCCCCGATACCCCATGACTCGCGCGAGCGAGTGGCGTAGACCTGCGCCATGAAACCCCACTGACGGTCTCCCGCGATCGCATCCGGATCAAGCCTCGCGGGGGTCATGACGAGCGAGGCTTCGGCGCAACGGTCGTCGCTCTCGGCGTTCAGCGTGTGCCAGCCGAGCGGAAGGTCGGCAGGGATCGCGAAGGAGGCCTCGCCGATCATCTGACCGTCGACTTCCATCGGCGACGTCCAGTTGTCGACCTGTTCGAGATCGAAGCGCTCACCCTGCTCGGTGATGACATGGGCACGCGCAGGCGCGCCGTCGCGCACATGTACCCACACCGAGGTCTCGGCACCCTGGGCAGTCACGACTACCGGCGGCAGCATCCGACGCCAGTCGCGCAGGCGCATGGTCTCGGCAGCAGCGGCAATCGCGACCTGGCGATCGGCCACCTCGCGCAGGTCCACGCCCAGGGCGGCCAGGACAGCGAGCACGGTGTCCTCGCTGACGTCGACGTGCTTTCCGCCCTGATCGACATAGGAGGTGGCCACGCCATAGGCGGTCGCGAGGGATTCGAGGTTGGGATCCACGGCCACACTGTAAACGCTGTCATTCACCGCTGCCAAGGAATATCCCCGCCGCCCGGACCCCACGTAGGCTCAGGACATGGCCGATCGCCCCGCATACCCTGCCGCCGAGCGGCTTGCCCTCGTCGATGTCATGCACGGACGCGAGGTCCCCGACCCCTACCGCTGGCTCGAGGATGCCGCTGATCCGCGCACCGAGGCCTGGACCCGGGCGCAGGCCGAGCTGCTGGCGGCCGAGCAGGCCGACTGGGAGTCACGCGAGAGTTTCGCCGCCCGCGTCGGCGAGCTGCTCGGCGCCGGCACGGTGTCGCCGCCCTACTGGCGCGGTGAGCGCTACTTCCTGACCCGTCGCGAGCCCGGCCAGCAGTTCGCCGTGCTCTATGTCGTCGAGGCCGACGGCACCGAGCGCACGCTGATCGACCCGATGGCCATCGATCCGACCGGGGCAACGACCCTCGATTCCTGGCAGCCCTCGAAGGAGGGCGATCGTCTCGCGTACCAGCTCTCGATCGGCGGCAATGAAGAGTCACTGCTCTACGTGATGGACGTCGCCACGGGCGAGACCATCGAGGGCCCGATCGATCGGTGCCGTTACTCCCCCATTGCCTGGCTGCTCGGCGGCTTCGCG
>JBJSWO010000008.1:0-7725 GCA_046085905.1 Actinomycetes bacterium
CACCGATGCCCAGGTATTCCCACCTGACACCCGCACCGGCACACTCGAGTCCGCGGTCCCACCATTACCAAGCGCCCCTGAGCGGCCGGAACCCCAGCACCACGCCTCACCATTCCCGTCCACAAGACAGTTGCTTCCTGCCCCCGCGCTGATCCGCCCCCCGCTGTTTCTTATCGGCACAACTGCAACCGCAGCCGACTGCACTGACGCCACACTGGACCCGGCACTGTTCGTCGCGGTCACCGTGAACGTGTACGCGGTCCCGTTCGTCAAACCCGTCACCGTGCACGTCAACGCACCAGTCGTTGAACACGAACCACCAGCAGGATTTGATGTCACGGTGTAACCGGTAATCGCCGTCCACCCAGTAAACACCGGAGCGGACCACGTCACCGCCACCTGCCCGACCCCCGAAGCACCTGACACACTTATGGGAGCATCCGGCAAACCCGACACGATGGGAGTGGAGGAAGACACAGTCGCTGGGCCTGCTCCCAGCCGCCCTCTATCGTTGGAACCCCAGGCCATCACTTGAGCAGTCGAAGAACTACCTACGAGAGCGATTGCGCAATTTGAACCGACGGAAATGGACATCACATTCGTCAACGATCCTGCCCGCACCGGCACACTCGAGTCCGCGGTCCCACCATTACCCAACTGCCCGTAAACGCCGGAACCCCAGCACCACGCCTCACCAGACGTCGTCACCCCACACACAGTTGATGAATTAGATGGGGCAAGACCACCGAGGGATACCGATGCCCAGGTATTCCCACCGGACACCCGCACCGGCACACTCGAGTTCGCGGTCCCACCATTACCAAGCTCCCCTGAGTCGCCGGAACCCCAGCACCACGCCTCACCAGACGTCGTCACCCCACATGACGTCCAAATACCTACGGACACCGATGCCCAGGTATTCCCACCGGACACCCGCACCGGCACACTCGAGTTCGCGGTCCCACCGTTACCAAGCTCCCCGTGACTGCCGGAACCCCAGCACCACGCCTCACCAGACGTCGTCACCCCACATGACGTACCAAAACCTGCGGACACCGATGCCCAGGTATTCCCACCTGACACCCGCACCGGCACCCTCGAGTCCGCGGTCCCACCATTACCCAACTGCCCGTAAAAGCCGGAACCCCAGCACCAGGCCACACCATCCGTGTCAACCGCGCAATTAGTATAACTACCCGCAGAAACGATGACGAAATTTTGCAAGGAGGCCACAGCGCGTGCCGGTAGCGAAACACCCACGAGCGTCGCCGCGCATGTCGCTGCACACACGAACGCCACTGTGCCTACGCGTAACACCCAGGAGAGTTTCATATCGACCTTTCAGGAGCCGATCGCCAGAGTTCAAAGCTCCAGATGTAGCAACATGGACTCATGACATAAACTTCCTCACATATGGCGTTCGGAAGCCAAATATTTTCGGGGCTATCCCTTGAAGTCGTGAGGACTAGCCCTTGAGTGATGGCTGGGTAGGCGATGGTCGCAGGACAGTACACGATCGGGTCTCGAGTTCTCGAACGATCTGAGATGGGCGTGGCTGGCACAAATTCATTTCCCATGCGAACTGAGCAACAGAAGTCACCCGTTAGCGCCCGAGAACTGCCCCGTTAGATTCGCTGTCAATCAAGGCCGATTTTGTCACTTAGCTTGAATCGCGACATGCACGGACCGATCCGGATTGCCACTCGACGACGCTGCCTGAGGAGGCAATGCGATGAGCGCACTTAACACAACAATCATCAACAAAACCCGGATTACTAGGACGATAGAGACCCATCTGCCACCACAAGTGTCCGTTTCTCTTTGCTGTCTATTCACTACGCATACGCATTCAGCCAAGCAACCACTGACATTTCTTCAGAGACTGAGAGGCTCACTGCACTGCGCCGTATCCGTGCGGGAGTTACCTCCTCGCCCGAACGCTCAAGTCCGAGCCCAAGAGCTGCGACCAGGAGCTGCATGCTCGTGAGGGTCACCAGAGGGCTGCGGTGGGAAGCCTCTATCGCACTTAGTTCCTGGGGAACCTGGCTCCAGTTAATCTCACCCTGCAGCGCGGCCAACAGGAGTGAATCCGCTTGACGGCGCAAGGTGCGGAGCTGGAATCGGTCATCCCTCGATGTCGTGTGACCGATTCTTTCGTGGGGACGGATACATGCATACATGCTCCAGGTGGCATCGTCGGCAATTCTCACGCGAACCGCTCCACGTGGACTTCCTGCTGGTTCTTGGCCTTCTCCGACTGGCCGGTGCGAGGATCTTGACCCACAGTCGGAATGGACCACCCTGTGCGCCGTTTAAAAAATTTAACACGTTCTTCCGGTGTCAGACCGCCCCAGATACCGTGTCGCTCTTGCCTGCGGATTGCCTGCACAAGACATTGATGGGACACGGGGCATTCCCTACAGACCGCCTTCGCTTCGAGGACCTGCGTGCGTAATAGCCCCGGGCTGTATGACTCGACCACTCCGACTTGTGCATCGGGGAAATGCAAGTCGGCCATTTGACGTTTGGCGCAGGCGGCTTCGCTCATCCAACCCGTGGGGAGAATATCCTGAACCTCCACAGAAAAACCTTTCACGAGTTCCTTGACAAATGCAGCAAACAGGGTGGAACACCACTCACGAGTAATATGCAACCATCGAACTTATTCCCATCAGAGTGAATTGGAAGGGTCAGGCCCTTGTGTTTCAGGGGCTCAACCCTTATCAGGCTCAACGCAGGAAAACGCTCCTATCTCTCAGGTTGTCCGTGACTTCGGGAACTACAAGATGTGCTTGGAGCGGTAACTCGAACCTGATGATGTTGATCCAGGTCTCCGGACCGGAGTGACGCAGACTAAACAAACGGAGTTTCGCGAGGCTGACGTCTATCAAGGTTCTTGGACAGGTTCGGGTCTGCTGCACGATCAGGTGACAGTTCCGGTCACGCAGCCTGAATGGCTGGTGCGGTCATGATGGTCTCGAATTCGATGGGGGGGTCAATCTGCCGAGAGTGACTTGTATTCTGCGGCGGTGGTAGGTCCGCTCAATCCAGGTCACGATGGCGATGTGCAGCTCTTCGCGAGTGGCCCAGACTTGCCGGTCGAGGACGTTCTTCTGCAGAAGGCTGAAGAACGACTCCATGCCGCGTTGTCTCCTGCCGCACCGACCCGGCCCATCGATCCGACCATGGAATGACGGACCAGGGCACGCACGTGCTTCCTGCTGCGGAATTGCGATCCACGGTCCGTATGAAGCACGCAGCCGCCGACGTCCCCTCGCCGAGCGACGGCGTTGTTCAATGCGTTGATTGCAATGCGGGACTTCATTCGCGAGTCGCTGGAGTAGCCGACGATGCGGCTGGAGGACACGACCTTGACCGCGCACACCTACAGCTTGCCTTCGAGGGTGCGATGCTCGGTGATGTCAGCTAGCCACAACTCTTTCGCGGCGCGGGCAAGTCACGCTTGACGAGATCGTCATGGACTGGCGGTCCGGCCTTCTTGCACTTGCCCCGCTTGCGCTTCTTGCCGAAAGCCGAGAACCACGCGTTGTTCGTTCAGATGCGACACGCAGTCCGCTCCGCCATCACCTCACATGCGTCGCGAGCCTCGTGGACCAGGATCCGGTAGCCGAACTCCAGGTCATCACCGTGAACATCCGCGACGGGAATCCCGTCCGCGGCAAGCTCACTTACGAGCGGGTAGGGTCCTTTTCCCGGCAGGTTCCCTGGAACAAGTACGCCGCAGCACGGCGCAGGATCTCGTTCTCCTGCTCCAGAAGCCGATTGCGCTTGCGCAGCTCACGCAGCTCCAGCGAGTCCTCCGCCGAGATCCCGGGCTTACGCCCGGCCTCGACCTACCCTTGACGCATGCAGTTCTGAAGGCAGGTCTCGGAAAACACGAAATCCTCGGCGATCTGCTTGATCGTCACTCCAGACTCACGGAGCCGGGCAACCGCCACTACATCGTCGCGGAACTCTCTCGGAAATGACTTAGGCACGACAGATTGAATGTCACCTAGTTATGCAGCAGACCCTCCCGTCGAATTGGTCTCGTCACCGGCAGTCGGTCTGCTCAGTGAACTCCAAGTGCTTGCAGACCTCCACCAGAGCCATGCCCTCACCCAGCGCCAAGTCAACTTCCCGCCGCTTGCACACGATCCGCTCCGACGTGTGGCCTCTGACTTTCATCGGAACCGCCTCACCGATACGGGAAATAGTGGACTCAAAGCATTTAAATTCACCAGCAGGGCTCAGGTCACCGGTGAAAAATTTTACACCACATCACTTACGTCTCTCGAGCACGTTCACCAGTCAAAACGTATACCGTCATGATGGTTTCTCAAGTACTTAACGAACTTCGAGTTTCCAGCCACAACTCACCGCTACACCCTGACCAGAGGCGCGTCAGGCACCTCGAGGCGAGTGAATTCAAGGCCAACCTTCAGGCCTCGAATTGCTGAACCTTTATCAACTCGGACTTCACAAGGCGCTTGCTGATTCAAACGTTGAGCTATCGCTGCCGCATAAGCAACACCCATGATCCTTGCGGGCACTGCCTCAACCTTCACTGAATGAGACACAACGACTACGCATCGTCCCATCGGCCCTGCTGCGGTTGTCGCTCGAATGACTTTGAGCATTGCGACGATGGCTCGACGGTTTACCGGCATAGGCTTCGGCACTGCCTTGAGCACCTGAACGTAAGACTTTCGACTCACAGGCGTCTGCACGTTCAACCTAATAAGCAGACTTCCGGGAGCTGCAACACCACCTTGGGAAATGATTCGAAGGCGGTAAATGCCGGGTTGAGTCCCCAGAGGGATCGCTACCGAAAGGCCACCTACCCTGGGACTGACTACCAAATTGACAGCCAAGGGTTCAATGCCAGTCCTCATCGCTCTACCCACCGACCCAGCCAACTCAGGGATTAGCTCTGCGTCGAAGGACCCGGCTGCAAAATCAGTCCCCGTCACAACGACTTCACCGCCCACCAGCGCCAGATGCGCATCGCCTTCAACCTGCTTGGGAGCGAACCCCTTCAGCTCAGTCACTAGATCCACGGAATTTGCACCCGGCGCCATAACCTCACGACGCACTCCCGCCACGGACTCCGTAAGTGCGGTGGACTTCACTCCACTCAACTGAATGATCGCAGGTGCCATCAGAACCGCGGCGGAACTCTGAGGTCTACTGCCAACGACTTGCACTGGGACTGCTGATGACGAACCCGACGCTGGTCCCGAGGAAGGCCCGCCGAAAACTGGGTTACCCGGCAGACTCGCCCCCGGGACAACCGTGATCACGATAGGAGTCCATGCGGACCAGACGTCAGGACCAGGACGGGAATCTTTGACTCGATAGAATGCAGTTACGCTGCCCTGCGTCGGGCGGCTAGAAGCGTCGACGTTCAGGCTGTATCCACCACTCTGACCATTTACAAGTCTGAAAACAATGGTCTGACCACCCAAAAATCTCGTGACTGATTGATCTCCAGGACAGGCCTGACCATCGCTGTCACACAGCTGGAAGTTTGAATCAAGCGGGTAACTCAACGAACGGTCATTCCCAAGAATGTCGAGAATCACGGACTCACCAGAGGTTAGCTCGAACGTGTCTGACATCGCCGCGGGTGCAGTTGCGGCAGTAATTGTGAACTCAACGCTTCCAATTTGAGAGCGTGTCACCACACTTCCGTCGTCTAGAGTAGCCACGTTAGTGACCATGACCTGAAGTGCGCGTTGAATTGAACCCGCGTTTACAGCCGTCGATGGCGGCTGGAAGGTGATGATGTGATCGGAGCCGAGTGTAGCTCGACTTCCATCATCAAACGTCATTTGCGACACCGAGGCGCCGGGCGTGCAGTCGGCCCCGCTAGGCGGGCAGATAAGAAATTCCTCACCCAATCGCACGGAGACAACGGGTGCAGAAAAACTGCCTGGACTGGCCGACCTCCACAAATCTCCACCATCCGAAACTGAATTACCAAACGAGCCTGTGAACGCCATTTGACCCACCAGGGGCAGTGGCGGAGGCACCACAGAAATCTCGACACCCGAATACCCGATCATTCCAAGAGAGTTTGTAACGCCAATGACAATCGTTCGCGAAAATGCGGGTGTACTCGCGGCCGGTACCTCAAGTCGCATTTGTTGCGAATCAATTCGCCAACTCAACTTCGAACCACCAGAGCCCGTATCGGAGTATGAGTTCGAACCACAGTCAGCCAACGACGCACTAGTCGCGCTCATGACGCTGGGAGAACAAATGCTGATGCCCGTTACAGTGACCCCATTCGCTCTGGCCACGGCACCCAAGTCAGGCACTATCGGAAATGTATAGACGCCTGATTGATCGGACTGCGCCACAAATCGATGTTGTAGGGTAATACCTGGTTGCTGCACTGGAAGAATCGTTAGTGAGCGCTCGACAACTTGGCCCGCGGCATCCGAGACCCGATACCGGAACTCGTTTGCGACGGAAGTCGCACCGCTCCAAACAATTCGATTTCCCGAAATGCTGACTGTCACGCCCGCCTGGTTAGCGGTGTTGGCCCAGATTGACCCTGACAAGACCTCCACATTTGGGCTACCCGACGAGACTGCGATTCCCGCACCGCCTTGTCCGGTGAATGCAAACTCACCCGAGGCTCGCGTGCCCCCAGCGAAATCCTGCAGGTTTGACGCACTTGGCGCAGCTCCCAATTGAACAGCAAAGCGAAAGGTACCGACAGCAACGTTTCCGACATTGTCTGCGACTCTGTAATGTACCTCGGCGAGTGGCGCCGTTGCCGTGCCAAGGAATGTCAGCCGTCCTCTAGAAACCGACGCCGACCAGCCTGATCCCGAAGCGCTACTGGCAAAATTTGTGCAATTGCTATTTGTGCAGAGGAGCATAGTGTCGATATTCCACCCCGCGGGCGGAGAGTAAGCGAGGTTCTGGGACAACTGCACGCCGACGGTCGCCGAATAGGCACTCGACGATGACGGTTGCTCAATTTGCGTTGAGTCGGGTACTGCAAAAATTGTCGCATCAGCGGATTCACTACCACCTACCTCACGCTGGGGTGTCCCTGGCTGCAAGTAAGCCAGACTGACATTTGCGCTCTGAGACGTGCCAAGAACTGCCGTGAGATCTGGTGACATGAAGGAGATAGAAGTAGAGGTACTTGTGCAGCCAAGTTGCAAACAGGTCATGGTAATTGTTGTCGCACCGCTGGTGAACACAAAACTGGCCACTCGAGATAGGAGTGTGCCTTCCAACGTCACAACTGTGCCGCCTTGGCTCTTCCAATTTCGATATCCAGCTCCTAGCGCTGAAATATTCGCAAATCCTGCATCAATGGGTGCGAACCATCCGGTTGCAAGCGCGGTTCGTGTACCTATCACCCGTGAGATGGAGACGCGATTAATATCGCCGATGAGGTTCGTCCACGTAATCTCACCGTTCGAATTCGACACCCCAACGAAACTCGTCCAGGTATTTCCCCCATCAATTGATGCAAAGACTCGGTAGTCCGTTGAAGCGGTGAGACCGGAGACAGTAAGTTGATCGGCGGGGTTGTCCCAACTCGCTTGTGCACCCGACAGACCCACTTCGGGGGCTGGTCCGCCCCAGATTCGTAGGGTGGGCGTGCCATCGGTGCTTGCTACGCCCAGAGCAGCTAGGACACCACCGGCTGTCGTCAGTTCGTTCCAGGCCACCCCCGCAGTGGAGTCCAGGGTTGTC
>JBJSWO010000009.1:0-7556 GCA_046085905.1 Actinomycetes bacterium
TCCTCCTTCGGCGATGGTCCTGACTACACCGCCACGGCAACGGCTGTCGTCGACCTGACCGCGGCCCGGGTCGCGAAGGTCGCCGTCAGCAAGGCCACCGGTGCCCTGAAGTCCGCTGCCGCGACCTACGCCACTCCTGCTGCGGGCGCGAATCCGGCAGCTCTCGGCCTGCTGCTCTCCGTCGCGAAGGCCACGGGCTCTAACCCGAAGTCCTTTGGCGGAGTGAACCTGATCACCGCACTGCAGAGCAGCGAGCAGAAGTAGTGCGTCCGGCCCGCGCAGCAGCAGCGCTCATCGGCATCGCGATCCTCGTCATGACGACGATCGCCCCTGCCGCGCGGGCCGAGACCGCCTATCGCTACTGGACCTATTGGCAGGGCAATGCAGGCGCCTGGCAGTTCGGCACCCAGGGTCCGGCCACGAGCAATCCCAGTGACGGCGCGGTCGAGGGCTGGCGCTTCGCCATCTCGGGTGCAGCCGGCAACGAGCAGGCCCAGCCCTCGCTCAGCCCGGCGACGGCATTCGCCGACCTGTGCGGATCCACGCCCGTCATCTCCGGGAAGAAGCGCGTGGCGCTCATCGTCGATCCGGGTTACGCCTCCGAAGCACCCGAGGGCGAGGAGCCCATCACGGCTCTGAGCACCTGCGTCGTGGCCGATGCCGATGCCAGCGGATACGACATCCTGAGATCCCAGATCACGGTGCGGGTCGAGGGTGGCCTGGTGTGCGGCATCGGCGGCTACCCGGCATTCGAATGCGCTCCGGCGATCGAGGTCAATCAGCCGTCCGCTCGACCGGCCGGTCAGGCAGTGAACGAGAAGCCGAGCGATGACAGCCTGACCTCCTTCGGATCCATCTCGCTGACTGTCCTCGTCGTGATCTTCGGCATCGGCCTCGCCATCGCCTTGTGGTGGAGGCGCAAGTGACGGATCACAGACTCGCCCTCGGAGCAGCCGCCATCCCGCGCTGGCTGCATCCGGGTGCGTGGTGGGTCTGGGCGCTCGGACTCGCCGCGGCGGCGAGCCGAACCACGAATCCGCTGCTCCTGATTCTCATCGTCTGCAGTGCAGCCATCGTCGTGTCGGCGCGAAGGCCCGATGCGCCCTGGGCCCGCTCCTTCGGCTTCTTCCTTCGGCTCGGGGTCGTCATCATCATCGTGCGCGTGCTGGCCCAGATCCTCTTCGGCGCCTCGCTCGGCACGACCGTTCTCCTGGATGCCCCCGGCATCGCGCTCCCCGACTGGTTCGCCGGCGTTCGCCTCGGCGGCGAGATCACGCTGGAGAGCCTGCTGTTCGCACTCTTCGACGGCATGCGCCTGGCCGCGATCATCGCTTGCGTCGGTGCCGCGAACTCCCTCGCCTCCCCGAGCCGACTACTCAAGTCAGTGCCGGCCGCGCTCTACGAGGTCGGCGTGAGTGTCGTCGTCGCCCTCACCTTCGCCCCTCAACTGGTCAGCGACGTATCGCGCGTGCGCACCGCACGTCGCCTTCGCGGCCGCACCACGCACGACATCCGGGCTATCGCCGGTTCGACGGTTCCCGTATTCGAGGGGGCACTCGAGCGCTCAGTGCTCCTTGCTGCCGCGATGGACTCGCGCGGCTACGGCCGCACTGCAGGCATCAGCGCGCCTGCACGCCGACTCGCCTCGGCATTCCTGCTGACCGGGCTCGTCGCCGCATGCATTGGCACCTATGCCATCGTCTCGGCGGGCTCGCCTGCACTCCTCGGGCTGCCACTCCTTGCTGTCGGCCTTCTCGTGAGCGTCCTGGGAATTGCCATGGCCGCGCGGCGCTCCGTGCGCACGCGCTATCGCCCCGATCCCTGGTGGCTGGCCGAGTGGCTCGTCGCTGCCGCGGGTATCTGCGCTGCCGCTGTTTTCGCCTGGGCGGCATGGACCCACCTGACGGGCATCGATACGCCCACTGATCCGGCCCAGTGGCCCCTGCTTCCTCTCGTGCCCGTTCTCGCCCTGGCGATCGCGTGCACGCCGGCGATCATCGCGCCGCGCATTCCGCAGTCCGCACGGCCCGTTACGGCACGGGAGATGGAGGCAGTCGCATGATCGAGTTCGAGAATGTTTCGATCACCTACGACGGGGCAACGTCGCCCGTACTCTCGAATGCCACGGTCACGATCCCCGAGGGCGAGCTCGTGCTCGTCGTCGGCCGCACCGGCAGCGGCAAGACAACCTTCCTGCGCGCGATCAACGGGCTCGTGCCTCACTTCACCGGCGGCACGCTCTCCGGCCGCGTGCTGGTCAATGGCCGCGACACTGCAACCCATCCGCCGCGCGAGCTCGCAGATCTCGTGGGCATCGTGCCGCAGGACCCGATGAGCGGATTCGTCACCGACACTGTCGAGGACGAACTCGCCTACGGAATGGAATGCCTGGGCATTGCACCCGAGGTGATGCGACGTCGCGTCGAGGAGACCCTCGATCTGCTCGGCCTCGCTGAGCTCCGCGATCGCGCCTTGCTCTCACTGTCCGGCGGACAGCGACAGCGCGTGGCCATCGGGGCAGTGCTCACCTCGCATCCGAAGGTGCTGGTGCTCGACGAGCCCACGTCGGCGCTCGACCCCGGCGCTGCCGAGGAGGTTCTGGCCGCACTGCAGCGTCTCGTGCACGACCTCGGCATCACCGTCGTTCTCGCCGAGCATCGCCTCGAGCGAGTGGTGCAGTACGCCGACCGCATGATCGTGGTTCCCGGCGCCGGCGAGCCACTCGTCTTCGGCACACCTGCGGATGTCATGCGAATGGCACCGATCGCGCCTCCGGTCGTCGAGCTCGGCCGACTCGCCGGCTGGAGCCCGCTGCCGCTCTCCGTTCGCGATGCACGCCGGGCAGCAGGCCCGCTGCGCGATCTGCTCATCGGCCGCACTCCCCCGCTGCGGGTAGTCGATGGCACTCAGTCGCGCGAGGAACTCGCGGCTACGAAGAATCTCGTCGTGCGCTACGGCAGCTTCACCGCCCTGCGCGGAGTCACGACCTCGATTCACCGTGCGAGATCGTCGCGCTCATGGGTCGCAACGGAGCCGGCAAGTCGACACTGCTCTCGTCACTCGTCGGACTGCGCAGCACTGCCACCGGCGCCGTGTCGACGAGCGGGCATGATCCGCGCACGCTCAAGCCGCGCGAGCTGGTGCACTCTGTCGGCCTCGTGCCGCAGGATCCGGGTGACCTGCTCGAGGCCACGAGCGTCGCCGATGAGTGCCGCGCGGCCGATCACGATGCCGAGGCCGAGCCGGGTACCACCCGAGCACTGCTCGCCTTGCTCGCTCCTGACGTGCACGACGGCACGCATCCACGTGATCTCTCCGAGGGCCAACGACTCCTGTTGGCGCTCGCGGTGGTCCTCGCCGCGCGACCGCCGCTGCTACTGCTCGATGAGCCGACCCGCGGCCTCGATTACCCGACGAAGTCCAGGCTGGTGACCGTGCTCAGCGACCTGGCTGATGCGGGGCATGGCGTGGTGCTGGCCACTCACGACGTCGAGCTTGCTGCCGAGGTTGCCACGCGCGTCATGGTCATCGCCGATGGCGAGATCGTGGCCGACGGACCGACATCGTCCGTGCTCGTCTCCTCGCCCATGTTCGCGCCGCAGGTCGCGAAGGTGCTGGCACCCGAGCCGTGGCTCACGGTCACGGACGTTGCCTCTGCGCTCGACGGCGAAGCGGTCTGAGGTGAGCCCGGTGCGCGTCCACGCGATGAGACTCGGTCCGCGATCGCGGCTGACGATCGCACTCACGTCAGCGATTGGCATCATCGCCTTCGGATGGCCATTGCTCGCGTCACCGGAGTCCTCCGTCGTCGCCCACGCAAATGACGCACCCTGGCTATTCGCGATCATCGTGCCGATGCTGATGCTCGTGCTTCTCGCCGAGCTCTCCGACGGCGGCATGGACGCCAAGTCGATCGCGCTTCTCGGCGTGATGGCGGCGGTGATCGCTGCATTGCGACCACTCGGCGGCGGTATCGCCGGCCTCGAGCCCATCTGGATGGTGCTGATCCTGGGAGGCCGCGCGCTCGGGCCCGGCTTCGGCTTCTCCCTTGGTGCGATCTCGCTCTTCGCCTCGGCACTGCTCACCGGCGGGGTGGGGCCGTGGCTGCCCTTCCAGATGCTCGGCGCGGCCTGGGTCGGGCTCGGCGCGGGGCTGCTGCCGCGCGCGACAGGCAAGCGCGAGCTCGCACTGCTCGCCGGCTACGGAGCGATCATCAGCCTGCTCTACGGAATGCTGCTCAACCTGTGGTTCTGGCCGTTCGTGTCCGGGCTGCCCGAGCAGATCGCCTTCATCGCGGGCTCGCCCTTCGGCGAGAACTTCCTGCACTGGTTCCGCTTCACGATGGTCACCAGCCTCGGCTACGACATCCCGCGCGCGATCCTGACCGTCGTGCTGATCCTGATAGCGGGCAAGCCCGTGCTCCTGGCCCTGCGCCGGGTCTCGCGCAAGGCCGCCTTCACTCCTGCTGTTGTCTTCGAGCCGGAGACCACGCGCGCATGAGGGTCCGGATGCTCGGCACGGGCTCGGCCGACGGATGGCCGAATCCCTTCTGCGACTGCGCGTCGTGCACGAGTGAGCGCCAGGTCGGTCGCACGCGCATGCCCACGTCGGCCCTCCTCGACGACGTGATCATGATCGACAGCGGGCCAACGGCTCCCTACCGCGCAAGCGAGGCAACCATCTCGCTTCGCGATGTCGAGCATCTCGTGATCACTCACGGGCACCCCGATCACCTGGCTCCGTCGATCCTGCTGTGGCGCGAGTGGATTTCCGATCTCGGCACCCTGCACGTGTGGGGGCCGGCCATGGGCATCGATCTCTGCCGCGACTGGGTCGGCCCCGCCTCTCCCGTGGAATTTCATGTTCTCGCCGCGGGAGACATCGCGAGCCTGGAGACCTCGCAGGGTCGCTATGCCCTTCGGTCGATCGCAGCCCACCATGATCCGCGCGGTACGGATGTCATCGCCGGCGAGGCCCTGCTCTACGACATCGAGTCACCCGAGGGCGAGCGGCTGCTCTATGCGACGGATACCGGGCCCTTCACCCGCGAGATCCTGGATGCCACTGCCGGTCGCGCGTACGACGTGGTGCTGGTGGACGAGAGCTTCGGCGACAAGACTGACCACGGCACCGGTCACTTCGACCTCACCACCTTGCCGATCAGCCTGCAGGATGCACGCGAGACAGGGGCGATTGCTGATTCCACCCGAATCGTGGCCGTGCACCTCAGCCATCACAATCCCCCGACGGCGCGGCTGCGAGCACGGCTTGGCGAGATGAAAGTGGAACTCATGGCCGATCTTGAGGTGCTCGACACCGATCTGAGGCGCGAGCCCTTGCGTCATCTCGTGACCGGTGGGGCTCGCTCCGGCAAGTCCTCCTACGCCGAGCGCATTGCACGGGATTTCGACAGCGTCACGTACGTCGCCACGGGCGGCACGCGATCTGATGATCTCGAGTGGGCCCAGCGCATCGCCGCGCATCGCGAACGTCGCCCGAGCCACTGGTCGACGGTCGAGACCACTGATCTCATCGGAGCCCTGGGCGACGCCGAGTCCGGCTCAGCATTGCTCATCGACTGCATCGGGCTGTGGCTCACGGCGATGCTCGATGAGCTCAACGCGTGGGGTCGAGAGACCGATACCGGGATGCGGGCGCAGGTGCTGTCCGGGATCGAAGCGCTCGCGCAGGCCGTCAGTGAGTGCCGCGCATCGGTCATCCTCGTCACCAATGAGGTGGGGATGGATCTCGTTCCCGCAGACCCGGGCGGTCGGCTTTTCCGCGACCTCCTCGGTATCGCGAATGCCCGGCTCTCGGACGCCTGCGAGCCTGTCACCCTCGTCATCGCGGGCCGTGCCCTCGATCTACCCAGGAGCGCACGATGACCGACCTCGCAGAACTGATCGACCTGATCTCCGTGCCCAGCTCAGCGGCCGCTGATGACGCGCGTGCGCGCCAGCTCATGCTCACCAAGCCCACCGGTGCTCTCGGACGCCTCGAGACGCTCTCGATCTGGGTCAGCGCGGCACAGGGCACCTGCCCGCCGCGGGCATTCGCTCGTCCACGCGTGGTGATCTTCGCCGGTGACCACGGAGTCGCCCGCACGGCGCAGACCTCGGCGTATCCGCCCGAGGTCACTGCGCAGATGGTGCTCAACTTCGTCAACGGTGGCGCAGCGGTCAACGTGCTGGCCGGCCAGGCAGGTGCGAGCGTGCGCGTCGTGGACGTGAGCGTCGACGCCGATCCGGCCTACGCGCAGGCCATCGCACCCGAGGTCGTCGCTCATCGCGTGCGACGCGGAAGCGGCTCCATCGATCGCGAGGACGCGATGACGGCTGACGAGACCGCCGCCGCGTTCGCCCTCGGTCGCCTGATCGCCGACGAGGAGATCGACGCCGGCGCTGACCTGCTGATTCCCGGTGACATGGGCATCGGCAACACCACCCCGGCTGCCGCGATCATCGGCCTCCTCGCCAATGCCGATGCGGCCACCGTGACCGGCAAGGGCACGGGTATCGACGACACCACCTGGATGCGCAAGTGCGCGGCTGTTCGCGATGCCATGCGTCGGGGTACTCCGCATAAGGGGGATCCACTCGCACTGCTGACAGCGGTCGGCTCCCCCGATTTCGCTGCCGCGACAGGCTTCCTGCTCCAGGCGGCTGCGCGCGGCGTGCCCGTGATCCTCGACGGAACGATCAGCGCTGCCTGCGCACTCGTCGCCGATCGCATCAGCTACCGCGCCAAGCAGTGGTGGCTGGCGGGGCATCGCTCGACCGAGCCCGCCCACGCCATCGCACTCACTCGCCTCGATCTCGATCCGATCGTTGACTACGGCATGCGGCTGGGCGAGGGCACGGGCGCGCTGCTTGCCCTGCAGATCGTGCAGGCGGCGACGGCGACCCTTCGCGAGATGGCTACCTTCGGCGAGGCTGGCGTGAGCGATCGCGATGCCTGATGCCCTGCGCCTGGCGATCGGCACGCTGACCCGTCTGCCGGTTCCGGCTCCGCGTCAGGTCGATCGCCGCACCGCAGGCATCGCGATGAGCCTGTCGCCCTTCATCGCACTCGTGCTCGCGATCATCTGCGGACTCCCCTTGCTTCTCGCGCACGATCAGCAGCTGCTTGCCCTGGTGCTGAGCATCGGTGCCTTCGCACTGCTCGCCTGGACCACGCGCGCACTTCACCTCGACGGGCTCGCCGACACGGCTGACGCGCTTGGCAGTGGCAAGCCCGCTGAGGCCGCGCTCGCGATCGCGCGCAAGTCCGACATCGGACCCTTCGGCGTGATCACCCTGCTCTTCGCGCTGCTGCTCGACATCGCTGCCCTCGCATCCTTCGCGCAGCCCGGCGATGCCTATCTCGCCTTCGTGATCGCCATCGTCACCAGTCGCATCGGCCTGACGTGGGCATGCACGCGCCTGTGGCCCGCCGCTCGGGCCGAAGGACTGGGCGCCGTGGTCGCGACTTCCGTGCCGCTGATCGTGGCCGTCGCCTCTTCGTTCACGGTGGCCAAGCCGCCGTTCGTGCAGCCCTCGACTCGTTAGAGCAGTGCC
>JBJSWO010000010.1:0-15297 GCA_046085905.1 Actinomycetes bacterium
GTGCGATGGACGAGCTGATCACCGTGACCGCGATGACGGAGCCGATGACCGCGATGCTCAGCACGTTCCACGGCCGGCGCATCATCAGTCGGCTGACCGTGACGAACGCGATGAGGCCGCCGAGGATCGGAGCGGTCGAGACGCTGTTGGGGCTGGGGGAGCCGGCGAGCGCTGCCATCAGCTGGTCACTGCCGAATTCGGAGATCAGTGAGGAGGTGGCGGTGAGCACGACGACGGTGAGCAGCATGGCCACGAGTGCGTCGAAGAGCTGTCGCAGTCGCTTGCGCAGGATTAAGGCCACGGCTGCCGCAATGGGCAGGCCCATGGTGCCGATACCGCCGATGATGTTCAGGACGAGCACCAGCGGCCCGGGCAGGCTCTGCACGCCGGAGGAGATGTCGGAGTCGAGTCCGGCCGTCGTACTGGTCGCGAAGTAGGCGATCACCAGGGTCAGGCCGGCGATTCCGAGGGCGATCACGAAACGGACGAGATCCAGGGGACGCCGCAGGCGCGGCTCCACCACGCCATCCTCGATGACCTGGGTGGCATCACTCGGGTCGACCGTCACCGGTAGATCGTGTCAGACGGGCGTGGTACCAATGCACCATGGGCGCGTCAACGGGGGCTGATCGTGGGCGGGGCTCCACCTCGAGTCGCTTCCTCCTCGACCTGAGTCCGCTGCCGGCGGCTGCTCCGGCCACCCTTGACGCCGAGCAAGCCCGGGTCGTCGCACACGACCGGGGCCCCCTGCTCGTGCTGGCCGGCCCCGGCACGGGCAAGACCACGACAATCGTCGAGGCCGTGGCCGCTCGCCTCACCGACCCATCCGTTCCGCTTGCCCCGTCCGAGATCCTCGTGCTCACCTTCGGCAAGCGCGCCGCCGGTGAATTGCGCGATCGACTCGTCGCCCGCATCGGCGGCGGTCTAGTCCCCACGGTCGCCACCTTCCACTCCTTCGCCTACGGCGTCATCCGCGAGACGGCCGACGACTACCTGATCTCGCCGCGATTGATGTCCGGCGCCGAGGAGGATGTCCGCATCCGCGAGTTGCTGCTCGGCTCCGTCGAGGATGGCGTCATCGCGTGGCCCGAGGATCTCGCCGCTGCACTCTCGACCCTCGGGTTCGCCAATGAGGTGCGTGCAGTGATCTCACGCGCGACGGGTCAGGGCATTACTCCCGAGCGCCTCCGCGCCATCGCCGAGAGCTCGGGCATCCCGGCCTGGAATGCGATCGGCCACCTGGCCAGCCAGGAGCAGGATGTCGCTGATCTCGAGGAGGTCATGACCTACAGCGAGCTTCTCGAGCTCGCTACCGACCGTCTCGCGATCGATGCGATCGCATCGAGTTATCACGATCGCTATCGCGTGATCTATGTCGACGAGTACCAGGACACCGACCCGGCGCAGGTGCGCTTCCTGTCAGCGCTGGCCGGCGCGGGCACGGCGGTGATCGCCGTCGGTGATCCTGATCAGGCCATCTACGGCTTCCGCGGCGCGGAGTTACGCGGCATCCTCGAGTTTCCGCAGACTTTCACGCACCCCGACGGCACTCCCGCTGAGGTCATCGTGCTGCGCACTACCCGCCGTTTCGGCCGCGCCATTCGCGATGCGGCACGGGTGATCATCGGAGATCGCCTGCATGCCGGTCTTCCTGTCGAGCAGCAGCGATTGCATCGCAATCCGCAGCTCGCCGACGAGTCGGCTTCCTCGCCGCCCGTGCGCGTCACGACTTACGACGGCGAGACCTCGCGCGCGATTCACGTGGCGCGGGAGATTCGCGAGATGAGCATCAGCAACGGACTCGAGTGGTCGCAGATGGCCGTGCTCGTGCGCACCGGTGGGCAGCTCGCCGCGGTGCAGCGTGCGCTGCTCGCCGATGGCATCCCGGTGGCAGTGGCTGCCGACGAGATTCCGCTGCGCCAGGAGCCGGCCGTCGCGGCGCTCCTGCAGGCAGTGCGTCTCTGCGCGCATCCGCGCCGCATTCGCCCTGCTGAGGCACTCGATGTGCTGTCGGGGCCGATGGGCGGACTAGATGCCACCGACATCCGCCGCATCGGGCGCGTGCGTCGGCGGCAATTCCGCGAGGCGAACCCGGGCGCACCCGTTCCGTCCTCAGAGGAGCTTCTCGCCTCGATGCTCGTGGAGTTGGTCAATGGTGACGCCACCTCGATCTCGATCGCCGATGACCGCATCGATCGACTACTGCAGTCCTTCGGCACCCTGCTGCGTCGCGCGCACCTGCAGGTCACCGGCGGCGCACGTCCCGAGGAAGTGCTGTGGTCCCTGTGGTGCGGCGAGATTCCCGGCGGCCTGGCGCACGGGTGGCCGCAGCGCCTGCGCACCGCGGCGCTGCACGGCTCACGCACGGCCGATCACGATCTCGATGCCGTAATGGCACTGTTCGAGACCGCCGAGCGTGCCTCCGATCGAAGGGCGGGCGTGGTCGGCATCGATGTCTTCCTCTCCTCCCTCGACGAGCAGCACATCGCAGCCGAGCCGGTGGCCGAGCGAGCAGCACGCAGTGAAGCGGTGCGCCTGCTCACCGTGCATCGCGCGAAGGGCCTCGAGTGGGATGCCGTCTGGGTCGTCGGCGCGGAGGAGGGCCTGTGGCCCGACCTGCGTGCCCGCGGCTCGCTGCTGCAGGCAGAGCAGCTCACGCCCGACGGCCTCGGTGCCGCAGCCAGGCCGTCCGAGATCCTCGCCGAGGAGCGACGCCTCTTCTACGTGGCCTGCACGCGGGCGCGCACATTCCTCACCATTGCCACGATTGATGCGAAGGCCGGCGAAGGAGATCGTCCGAGTCGGTTCATCACCGAGCTGCAGGCCGCTGATGCCGTCGTCACGATCCCGTGCACGGTGCGTCCGCGCTTCCGCCTCTCGCTCGACGGCCTGGTCGCCGAGCTGCGCGAGGCACTGGTGAGTCCTGACTCGTCGCCCGAGCTCGTCGCTGCCGCGGCCACTCGTCTTGCTGCACTTGCCGACGTGCGTGATAGCTCGGGTCATGCGCGTGTTCCGCTCGCCGATCCGGCTCACTGGTGGTCGACCCTGCCGCGCACCGAGGGCACGGCGCCGGTGCGCGCGATCGATCGCCCTGTCGGCCTCTCGGGCAGCGGCCTTGACTCCGTGCTCGAGTGCCCGCTCGCCTGGTTTCTCGAGAAGGAGGCGAAGGCCGAGACCCCGAGCCCGCCGTCGACGCGCTTCGGCTCGGTCGTGCACGCGGTTGCCGACTTCATCGGCAAGGAGCAGCTGCCCGCCGATCTCGATGCGGTCGACACCTATATCGATCGCATCTGGCATGAGCTGCGCTTCGAGGCCCCGTGGCAGTCGCAGGCCGATCGTGCCGAGGCGCGCATCGCTCTTTCGCGCTTCCTCGACTACCACCTGCGTCATGATCGCGAGCTCGTCGGCACCGAGCTCGGCGCGAGCGCCACCCTTACTGTTCCCGCACCCGACGGCAGCACTCTCGACGTCGCACTCGGCGGATCCCTCGACCGCCTCGAGCGCGACATGCAGGGCAATCTCGTCGTCATCGACCTGAAGAACATGAAGTACCCGCCGGCGACCAAGGAGATCCCCGAGCATGCGCAGCTCGGCGTCTACCAGCTTTTCGTGCGCGAGCATGGCATCGACGGCGACCCCGAGGGCGGAGTCGGCGGGGCCGGTCTCGTGCAGTTGCGGGTCCCTGAATCCTCGAAGTCCGATGCCCCGAAGGTGCAGATGCAGCCGCCCCTGCCGAGTGAGTCGCCCACCTGGGTAGAGATCAGGCTGGGTGAGGCCGCCGAGGTCATCCGCTCCGAGAGCTTCGAGGCTCGGCGCAATCAGCGCTGCGATCGCTGCTCGTATCGCACCGCCTGCCCCGCGCAGTCCGAGGGATTGCCGGTGATTACATGAGCGATATCACTCGCGCGCAGCTTCTCGACATCCTCGGCTTCGAGGTCAGCGATGAGCAGTGGCTGGCGATCAGTGCCCCGATGGAGCCCGCGGTCATCGTCGCCGGCGCAGGCTCGGGCAAGACCACATCAATGTCGGCCCGGGTCGCCTGGCTCGTCGGAGGCGGCTACGTGCGTCCCGATCAGGTACTCGGCCTGACCTTCACGAATAAGGCCGCGGGCAACCTGCTCGACTCCTTCCGACGCGATGTCGCCCGCGTGCGCGAGCTGGGCCTGGTCGCGCAGGTCGTCGAGGTCGAGGGTGACGATGAGATCGTCGACAGCGATCCCTTCGCCTCCACGTATCACTCCTTCGCTTCGCGGCTGATCAGCGAGCACGGTCTGCGCCTGGGCCGCGAGCCCGACTCACTGCTGCTGGGCGATGGTGCCCGTGAGCAGTTGGCCTATCGGCTCATCTGCACCACCTCGCTCCCGCTCGGCGTGCTCGGCAAGTCACCGGCCAAGGCCACCACGGCACTCCTGCGTCTCGACGATGAGCTCGCCGAGCTCGATATCGAGCCGGCCGCGCTGATCGAGCACGATCGCGATCTCATCGCCCACCTCGAGGGCTTCGACGAGCGGCAGAAGTCATGGCATGAGCTCGTCGACACCTGCCGCGAGCGCATCGTGCTGGCCGAGCTCGTGCTCGAGTGGCGGGCGCTGAAGGCCGAGCGCGATGTGCACGACTTCGCCGATCACATTCGCCTCGCCCTGCAGATCGTGCGCACATTCCCCGAGGTCGCCGCCACGCTGCGCGCGCAGTACGCGATCGTCCTGCTCGACGAGTACCAGGACACCTCGATAGCGCAGCGTCGACTGCTGCAGGAGATCTTCGGCAGCGGCCATGCCGTGACTGCGGTCGGCGATCCCTGCCAGGCCATCTACGGATGGCGCGGCGCGAGCGTGTCGAATATCGAGGATTTCGTCGAGCACTTCCCGCATCCGTCGGGCGCGAAGGCGCAGCGCTATTCGCTCAGCGAGAACCGCCGCTCCGGCCCGGGCATCCTCGACCTGGCGAACGAGGTGGCGCGTCCGCTGCGCGAGGTGCACGCCGGTGTGGAGCCACTCGCGGCCAAGGCCGTCAACCGCGGCCCGGGTCATGTCAGTGCCGGCCTGTTCGAGACCTATGGCGAGGAGCTCGAGTGGGTGGCCGATCGCATCACGGCCATCGGAGCCGCGAAGAACGACTGGAATGGCATCGCCGTGCTGGCCATGACCGCCAACCAGCTCGCTGAGATCGATGCCGCGCTGCGCGTACGCGGCGTGCCGACGCAACTCGTGGGTGCAGCCGGCCTGCTCTCCCAGCCCGTGATCGTCGAATTGCGCAGCATCCTGCAGGTTCTGCACGATCCGACCGCGAATGCGGCATTCATTCGCCTGGCTGCCGGGCCGCGATGGGCGATCGGCCCGCGTGATCTCGCGGCTCTCGGTGCGCGTGCAGCCTTCCTCGCCGGTGGTCGCTCGCGCATCGAGGCCGCAGATGTCGACCAGGCCCTCGATGAGGCGGTCAAGGGCAGCGATCCCGTCGAGGCCATCTCGCTGGCCGATGCCGCTGATGATCCGGGCGACTCCTCGCGGCTGTCGGCCGAGGCACTCGAGCGACTGGGCGCACTCAGCCGCGAGATCCGCGCCCTGCGCCGTCATGCCGGCGAGCCGCTGCCCGAGCTGATCGGGCGGATCCTGCACGTCACCGGTCTCGAGACTGAGGTGTCACTTGCCGACCCGGCGATCGCCGAGCAGCAGCAGTTCGCGCTGAGCACCTTCATGTCATTGGCGTCCACCTTCGGCGAGGCCGAGGGCGAGTTCACCCTCGGTGCCTTCCTCACCCGCCTCCGCGATCTCGAGCGCTTCGATGTCGACCTGCGGATGGATCTCGCCTCCCGCTCGCACCAGGTGCAGCTGATGACCGTGCACAAGTCGAAGGGCCTCGAGTTCGAGCACGTCTTCGTGCCCTTCGTCAGCACCGGCTCCTTCCCCTCCTCGAATGCCCGCCCTGCCTGGATCTCCAATGCGCATGTCGTCCCGTGGCCGCTGCGCGAGGATTCCACCGACGAGCTCTGCTCGTATCCGAACGGTGCGAACACTCCGAAGGCGAAGGAGCAGACCGCCTACAAGAAGGAGCTTCGCGCAATCGAGGATCTCGAGAGCCAGCGCCTCGCCTATGTCGCGTTCACCCGCGCCGAGTACTCGCTCACGGTCACCGGTCACTGGTGGGGCCCCACTCAGATCACCCCGCGCGGTCCGAGTCGATTCCTCGAGTCCGTGCACGAGGCCTGCGAGGGAGGCAATGGCGCGATCATCACCTGGGCGCCGAAACCCGGCGACGATGACTCGAATCCCGCCCTCGGCGTCACGTCGGTCGCCTGGCCGCCGGCACGCGATTCCGAGCGCCAGGCCGCACTGCTCGCCTCCGTCGAGCGAGTGAGGTCAGCCGATCCCGCGTCGACCACGCCGGCCGGCCTGCGGGCGATCGAACTCGACCGAGTCACGCGCTGGGATGCCCAGATCGATTCACTGATCGCCGAACTTGCCGCCCGTGATGCGGCTGAGATCACCGTGCGCGCGCCCGAGTCGATGTCGGCGAGTGCATTGATGAGAGCGCTCACTGATCCGGAAAGCTTGGCTGTCGACATCCTGCGCCCGATGCCGAGTGCCCCGGCCCCGCAGGCCAGGCGCGGCACCGACTTCCACGCGTGGGTCGAGACGCGCTTCGGTCAGCAGTCACTGCTTGATCCCGACGATCTGCCCGGCGCCGCCGATCACGAGATCGTCTCCGTCGAGGCACTCGCCGATCTCAAGGCAGCCTTCGAGAGCAGTGAATTCGCCCACCGCGAGCCGGTGGCCATCGAGCGGCCCTTCTCGTTGGTGCTCGGCGGTCGCGTCGTGCGCGGTCGTATCGATGCGGTCTTCGCTGACGGGGATCGCTTCGATGTCATCGACTGGAAGACCGGGTCGGGCCGTGGACTTGACCCCATGCAGCTGGCGATCTACCGCCTGGCCTGGTCGCAGTTGGAGGGTGTTCCGCTCGAGCGCATCGATGCGGCCTTCTACCTGGTCTCGCAGTCGAGGCTGATCAGGCCCGAGTCGTTCCCTGATCTCCAGGCGCTGCTGGATCCTCGCTGACGATCACCGGCTCGGCACTCTCGAGCGGTGAAATCTGCTCGCCGGCCTCCTCCGTCGGCGTGCGACGTGCACCCACCAGGGTGCGCATCCATTCGCGCGCAGGCTCTTCCACGAACTTCCACATCAGCCAGGCGATCACGATCGCGCCGACCACGAGCGCGACGAAGCCGACCACGTAGAGGGCGCCGCCGTCGATGCCGACAGCCTTCATTCCCGCGCGCCACAGGCCGAACCACACCAGGTGGGTCATGTACAGCGAGTAGGAGAGGAAGCCGCCGAGCACCAGAGTGCGGGTGCCCAGGGTGCGTGCAAGTCCGCGGCGCGAGAGCGCGAGCGCGCCGATCCAGATGATCAGCAAGGGCACGAGCAGGAGGTGGTAGTACGGAGGCAGCGGCTCTGCATCGATACCCGGATTCGTCTGAATCGGCTGCGCAGCGGGCAGGTTGCCGAGGAACACCGCACCTGCGATGACCAGCAGCGGCAGTACCGCCGAGAGTGTCGTGGCGAGTCGCTCCACTCGCGGCCGCGGGTCGATGGCGCCGTCGGGCAGCAGTCGGCGCACGACCAGGTACGTCACGGCGCCCGCTGTGAACTCGGTGAGGATGCGGTAGGTCGAGCCCCAGTTCGCGGTGTAGTACGCATCGCCCGTGGTGAGGGCGTAGATCACGAGCGGTGTCATCACGACGCACCAGACGACGATGATCCAGCCGGTGCGCAGGCGCTCGTAGAAGATCCAGATGAGCAGAACGAGCACCGGGAAGATCAGGTAGGCGAGCCACTCCATCGACAGTGACCACGCGACGAAGTTCCAGCCGCGCTGCGGATCCGGGCCCCACTCCTGCACGAGCAGGAGGTTCTTGCCGAAGTCGATCGGGTTCAGCCAGTCGCGGTCGAGTGCGTCACCGCTCACCTTGGCCTGGGCGACAACCGCAAGGCCGGCGATCACCAGCATGACCAGATGCACGGGGTACACGCGAGCCAGGCGCAGCCACCAGAAGTCGACCGTCGCGCGGCTCCTGAGCTTCGGTCCCAGGCGAGTGAGATACGTGTGAGTGAGGATGAAGCCGGAGAGTGCGAAGAACAGGTCGACACCCAGGCGCCCTACGCGCAGGACGTCGCCGAACACCGGGATGCCGAGTAATCCGAGAGTGTTGAGCGGACCCTGCAGGTGGTAGAGCAGCACCCAGGCAGCTGCCACGAAGCGAATGCCGGTGAGCTGCCGGATGAAGACGTTGGTCACGCATGCATGGTGTCACGTTCGTCACCCTGGTGTCCGCAACGGCGCACGTTCCCCGACATCGCAATAGGCTCGAGGCGTGACCGATCGCGATCTGCTCAATACCCTGGTGCTCGCTCGCGGCACGCTCGATCGGGCGGCTCACTTCCGTGCCGATGAATCGTGGCAGCTAGCGCGTCGCGCGGATCCGGCATCGCGAGTGATGTGGGTGTGCGAGGGCGGGAGTCCGATGCTCGTCACCGACACGAGTGCGGAATTGATCCTCACTCCCGCACACGAGGTCGATGCCGAGCTCACCTTCCTCGGACTCGATGCCGATGATGTCGCCTACTTCGCCGCGCATGTCGACGATCACCAGGATGCGCGTGTGGATCCGAATGCCCAGTGGAAGAGCCTGCGCGCGACCGGTGCCCTGCTCTCCGATCGTGACGCAGGGATGATGGTCACCGCGGTGGCCATCGACAACTGGATGCGCACGCATCGTCGCTGCCCGAAGTGCGGCGATACCACCCGGATTCATCACGCGGGCTGGAGTCGGGTGTGCCTGGCCGACGGCTCCGAGCACTTCCCGCGCACCGACCCGGCCATCATCGTGCTGGTGACCGACAGCGAGGATCGCGCACTGCTCGGCAGGCAGGCGGTGTGGCAGGAGGGTTTCTTCTCCACCCTTGCCGGCTTCGTCGAGTCAGGGGAGTCCGCAGAGGCTGCCCTGCGTCGCGAGGTGCTCGAGGAGTCAGGCGTCACGATCAGCTCGAACCCCGCCGACATCGTGTATCTCGGCAGCCAGCCGTGGCCTTTTCCGTGCTCGTTGATGCTGGGCTTCCACGCCCGGGCGCTTGACCCGACGATCAATGTCGATGGCTCCGAGATCGTCGAGGCAATGTGGCTCAGTCGCGCGGAGTTGCTGGCCGCGTGCGAGAGGGGCGACGTGCGTCTGCCGCCATCGATCTCGATTGCCCGCAAGTTGATCGAGCGCTGGTATGGCAGTGCGCTGCCGGAGTCGTTCTCGAGGGCCTAGGGGGTCTCGGCCGGGTAGCGATACCCGCAGAATCGGCACACTCGCGCTTCGAGTGCGATCTTCTCGGCGCAGTCGGGGCACTTCTTCCGCGACTCGCTCCGGCCGAACCAGCGTCGTGGGTCGAAGAACGAGGCGATCGCCTCATGCGGGGCCTGCGCGCTCGCCGTGCAGTAGGCCGATAGTCGCCGTGCATCGTCAGCGACCTTGCCCGGGGCACCCAGGGAGATCTCCGCGGCCATCAGGCCGAGGGACTCCATTCCCTCGGCATCGCGCTGCAAGGCGCTGTCGCTGGCCAGTGACCATCCCATGCTCACGGCACTCGCATAGTCACCGCGATCGATGGCTGTGCGGATATTCGCCAGGGAGTCCTTGGCCATGCCGGAGTCGGGCTAGAGCCCGAGCTTCTCCTTGACCTGCTTGGCGGTCGGATTGGTCATCGCAGTGCCATCGGCGAACACGACCGTGGGCACGGTCTGGTTGCCGCCGTTGACTGATTCGACGAAGGCAGCGGCCGCTGGATCGTTCTCGATGTCGATCTCGTTGAACGTGATGCCCTCGCGGCCGAGCTGCGCCTTGAGGCGCTGGCAGTAGCCGCACCACACGGTGCTGTACATGGTGGGGTTCTCGGCGGAGGCGATGTCACTCATGGCAAGTAGCGTAGCGGCGTGGAGAACACCCCGGAGCGCATCCTCGCGGGCCTCGACGACGAGCAGCGGGCGGTGGCCGAGGCGGTCGAGGGCCCGGTGGTCGTGCTGGCCGGTGCGGGCACGGGCAAGACCCGCGCGATCACTCATCGCATTGCCTACGGAGTTGCCACCGGTGCCCATGATCCCCGTCGCAGCCTGGCGGTCACCTTCACCAATCGCGCCGCGGGCGAGATGCGCGGGCGGCTGCGCACGCTCGGGGTCGAGGGCGTGCAGGTGCGCACCTTCCACGCCGCAGCGCTGCGTCAGCTTCGTTACTTCTGGCCGCGGCTGAGCGGCAATGCCTTCCCTGAACTCATCGCGAGCAAGTCGCGACTCGTGGTCGAGGCTGCGCGCACCGCGGGCCTGGCCACGAACTCCGCGCTCCTGCGCGATCTCGCCTCTGACATCGAGTGGGCCAAGGTGAGCCAGCTCGACTCCGAGGGCCTGCTCGCGTCCCCGCTCGCCGCGAACCGCAACTGGTCGGTCGATGTCGCGCAGTTCGCCAAGGTGTTCTCCGCATACGACGAGATCAAGCATGATCGCGGCCTCCTCGACTTCGAGGATGTCCTGCTCGTCACCGTGGGAGCGCTGACTACGCGGCCCGATATTGCCGACGAGATCCAGTCGGCTTATCGCTGGTTCACCGTCGATGAGTATCAGGACGTCAACCCGCTGCAGCACCGCCTGCTCACCCTCTGGCGCGGCGATCGCGACGACCTGTGCGTGGTCGGTGATGCGAGCCAGACCATCTACTCGTTCACCGGTGCACGTTCCGAGTACCTGCGCACCTTCCGAACCGAGTTCCCCGATGCCACCGAGGTGCGGCTAGTGCGCTGCTATCGGTGCACGCCCGAGATCGTCAGCGTCGCGAACTCGGTGATCTCCTCGAGCCCGGGCGCGCTGGCTCTTGTCTCCCAGCAGCCCGCCGGCCCCGTGCCGACAATCGAGTCATGCGCCGACGATCCTGACGAGGCCATGACCGTTGCCACTCGCATTCGCGCGCGCATCGACTCCGGCATCGCACCTCGCGATATCGCGGTGCTCTTCCGCGTGAATGCGCAGTCGGCTGAGCTCGAGTCCGCGCTTGCCGAGCTCGGCATCCCCGTCGTGCTGCGCGGTGTCGAGCGATTCTTCGACCGTCCCGAGGTGCGCGAGGGAATCACGCGACTGCGTGGCGCCGCGCGTGCCGGCGGCCTCACCGGGCCGCTGGCAGACGATGTCTCCGCGATCCTTACCTCGGCCGGCTGGACACCTGAGGCACCGCGCACGAGCGGTGCCGTGCGCGAGCGCTGGGAGTCTCTAGCGGCGCTTGTCGCGCTGGCCACCGAGATCGATGCGCAGGTCGGCGGCGATCTCACTGCCTTTATCGCCGAGCTCGATCACCGTGCCGAGGTGCAGCATGCCCCGACTGCCGATGGCGTCACCCTGGCATCCCTGCACTCGGCCAAGGGTCTCGAATGGGATTCGGTGTTCCTCGTCGGCTGCAGTGAGGGCCTCCTGCCGCTGTCGTATGCCGAGACTCCGGAGGCCATCGAGGAGGAACGCCGACTCTGCTACGTCGGCATGACTCGTGCGAAGAACCTGCTGCACATGACCTGGTCGCGCTCGCGCACGCCCGGCGGGCGCGCCTCGCGATCGGTGAGCCGCTTCATCGCGGCACTCGATGACTCCGCGCCTGAGCGCGGTGAGGCCGGCGTGAGGTCGCGAGGCAAGAGCCGCGGCGAGCGCTCGCGCAAGGGCCCGGCCACCTGTCGTATCTGCGGGAAGGGCCTGGTCACGGCACCCGAGCGCACCATTGGTCGCTGCCGCACCTGCCCGTCGACCTATGACGAGGCGGTTCTCGACAATCTGCGTCGCTGGCGGCTGCACCTCTCGCGCGAGAAGAAGGTGCCCGCATACGTGATCTTCACCGATGCCACGCTCGTGGCTCTCGCCGAGCAGATGCCCTCCGACGAGGAGTCGTTGATGGAGATCCCGGGCATCGGCCCGTCGAAGATCGATCAGTACGGCGAGGCAGTGCTGTCAGTCCTGGAAGCCGGGTACCCAGTCGACGAGAGTTGATCGCACAGGCACGGTTGCCTCGAGCTGGCAGAGCACGCCGATGCTGCCGAGCCAGACACGATGGATTAATGCGTACGACGGCGGCAGGTTCAGCTTCATGCCGATCATCGCGTCGGGGTTACGCAGATCGCTCAGGCGCGTGAACTGCCCGCGCAGCCACTCGCGCGAGAAGCTGAACTCCGCATGACGAGCCGGCTCGACGAACGGGTCGAGATAGTCGAGCAGCCTCTGCGGATCGAGCTCGATGTTGGGCCGGATGAAGCCTTCCGTGCGCAGGCCTTCCATCACGGTCTCGGCATCGCCGATGCTGGCGATGCGCAGCAGGGTGCCCATGGCCATCGGGAGGCCGTCGGGAAGGTTCGCCACCGCGCCGAAGTCGAGAACGCAGAACTTGCCCTCGGGCGTGATGCGGAAGTTGCCGGGATGCGGATCGGCATGCAGCAGGCCGGCGCGTGCGGGGCCCGAGAGCAGGAAGCGCTCGTACATCGTGCCCGCGGCATCGCGCTGCTCCTGCGTGCCCTCGCGGATGATCACGGCCATCGAGACGCCGTCGACCCACTCGGTGACGAGCACATGAGGTGCCGCCGCGAGCACGTGCGGGATCACTACCTCGGGATCACCCTCGAATGCGGCGGCGAACTTCCGCTGGTTCTGCGACTCGGCGAGATAATCGAGCTCCTCGACGACGCGGGCCTTGAGCTCGTCGAGCAACGGCCCGATCTCGATACCCGGAATCCACGAGCCGAAGAGCTTGCCCATGCGCGCGAGCTGGTTGAAGTCCGACATGAGCGCCTTGTCGGCACCGGGGTACTGCACCTTGACGGCCACGACACGACCGTCGTGCCAGACGGCCTTGTGCACCTGTCCGATCGATGCAGCAGCGGCGGGAACATCATCGAACTCGGCGAAGCGCTCGCGCCAGTCGGCGCCGAGCTCCTCCTCGAGAATGCGATGGATCTTCTCCGCGGGAAGCGGGGGAGCGGAGTCCTGGAGCTTCGTCAGTGCGGCGCGATACGGGCCGGCGACATCCTCGGGCAGAGCCGCCTCGAAGATGCTCATGGCCTGGCCGAGCTTCATCGCCCCGCCCTTGAGCTCGCCGAGCACGCTGAACATCTGTTGGGCCGTGCGGGCCTGCAGCTCGGCGGCTACTGCCTCGGCCGGCTTTCCCCCGACCCGCTTGCCCAGGCCCCAGGCCGTGCGCCCTGCATACGCTGCGGGAAGGGAGGCGAGCTTGACGCCTCGCGTCAGTGCACCACGGGGAAGCTCGACCATGTCGTCATTGTCTCCCGCTTTCTCAGCTGGTGCGCGCCAGGGCATCCCACTGACAGCCGCAGAGTGGGTGCGCTGGTCGTTCCTCGACCGTGACGACGTGATCAGGCAGCGTGATCGCGTAGGCGCGACCCGCCCATTCCTCATGCGCTTCCGGTGCATCGATCCAGCGCCGCAGCAGCGCGATCGTGAGGCAGGCCAGCTGGTGAGCGAGCAGGGAGTCGACCGGTGCTTGTCGGTCGGTGCACTGCGCCCATTGCACGCCGATGAGCGGCCATGCGGGGTCGGCATCCCGCCGATGCAGGTCATGGCAGCGCGGGCAGGGGGTCAGGCCCGGCACGACGAGGGGGCCGCACACGCCCGTGGCGGCGTAGGCGCGCACCGGCAGATGCGGGCCGAGGTGCTCGCCGGTGGCCGGCCCCGCAGAGGCCAGCGGATGACCCCGTTCCGCGAGAACGGTGATGGTGGCGCGTGTGCCGACGGCCAGGCTCATGCCGCAGTTGGGGATCAAGGTGCGCAGCACATCGGCCATCACTCCCTCGCCGATGACGGCAATCGAGGTGGCCAGCCGACGGTCGACGAGCCGAACGGCGTGGGCTGAGTCGAGATGGGCGTGGCCGGCCGCGGCGAGATCGCCCAGCACTCGCGCCCTGCCGTGCGACGGAGTCCAACGCAGTGCCTCCGAGGTAGATCGCGCATCCTCGATAGCGCCGGCGGCGACTGCGGCATGCAGGAGGCGCCGCGCGGAGGTTCCGGGGCATGCGGCCCGGACCTGCGCACCGGTGAGCAGGCCGTCGAGGCCGATCACCCAGGCCACGTCGGCACTCGTGACGTGCTCGACGATGACCGGCCCGCACTGAACGGTGCCCTGCCGTCGCCAGAGCACGGGCTGGTCCGGGCGAAATCTCGGGAGGGCATCGGGCTCCAGGGGGCTCTGCTGGGTCATGGCGCAAGGCTGCACGCTGGGCACTGTGGACGGCTGCTTGCGCTCCACAGGAGAAACCATCGGGGTAAAATGTCCGAATTACCCTAAAAAATATCGGGCGCGCCGTCCCCGGAAGCCGCGCGGCACGAGGGAATCCGCCATGGGTTCCCCTATGGTGGAACCAGCCCGCACAGGCGGGAAAAGGTGGCGCACGCCACCCGCCGCATCCCTCACGGGAAGCGGACGCCGAGAAAACTAGGAGGGCCCCATGGCTGAGAGCTACACCGGCGAGGCGTACTGCGTGAAGTGCAAGGAGAAGCGCGAGTTCACCGGCAACGTTGAGGAGACCAACGGTCGTCGCTTCGCGAAGGGCATCTGCCCGACGTGCGGCACCAAGGTGACCCGCATCCTCGGCAAGGCATAAGCGGTACGCACGCTTACAGCGAACGCGTAAGGAGGGACGCCCGTCACGGGCGTCCCTCCTTCGTTTTGCCACGTATCGTGATCGCATGAGTGGAAACCTGCCTTTCGGCTTCGGTCTCGGTGGCGACGACAATGCCGGGGGCAATCCCTTCGGCGGCGCGGGCAATCCGTTCGACATGAACTCCCTGGGCGCCGCGCTGCAGAACCTCGGTCAGATGCTCCAGCAGGGCGGCACGGGCGGCACCGGCCCCGTCAACTGGCCGATGGTCACCGACGTCGCCCGCAAGGCGATCGGCGCTGATCCCTCGATCGGCGACAGTGAGCGCCGAGCGGTCATCGAGTCGGTGCGCCTCGCCGATCTCTGGCTCGATCAGGCGACCACCTTCCCGGCCACTATTGCCGAGCCCCGCGCCTGGAGTCGCGCCGAGTGGCTCGAGGGCACCATTCCTGCCTGGCGTCGCATCGTCGAGCCGATTGCCACCTCCATGAGCAACGTCATGAGCTCGCAGATGTCGGGCACTGATCTCTCGAACCTCTCGCCTGAGGATCTCGAGGCGGCGCTGCCCGAGCAGATGCGCGGCATGTTCCCTTGCGGAGTGCCCGCCGAGATGATGCAGATGCTCGCG
>JBJSWO010000011.1:0-16445 GCA_046085905.1 Actinomycetes bacterium
GTCAACTCAATGTATTTCGAATTGTTTCTGATTGTTCAAATTATGCGGCAACTTGTACTGGCACTTTACATGCAAACGTGTAATGATTTGTTGTTGTCCAGCGGTGTGTGTAGCAGGCAGCCGCGACCGGGGTGGCCGGGCCGCTGATGGTCGCTGATGCCGAGGTGATCGGAACGCCCCAGCCGTCACCGATGAGATCCCAGTACAGCTCGATGTCTCCAGCGGTCAGATTGCTCTCGGCCGTGGCCTCGTCAGCGGTAATGGCACGCACTGCGCCCGTCACTGAGTACGACACCTGGTAATCGATGATGCCGCTCACGGTCACATCCGGGTCACCGATGCGCACGCTCAGGAATTCGCCGTTCCGAGTCGAGGAGAACGGCACAGGGGAGCCGTTCGCGGTGACTTCGGTGACATTCACCCCGTAGGACTGCGTGCCGCCATTGCTGAGGGTCTCTTCGACGACGAGATCTCGCTGGATTCCATGCCGATCGGGCTGCCCGTCGAAGTCGTAGGCGATTGTCTCGACGATCTGCATGACGGCATCAGGAGTAAGCGTGACTTCCACGGTGTAGTCGTCGATGACTTCCGCCGCACCCGCGCCGGGGGCAGAGATCGCGGCCAGGATGGCAACGGCGGTGATGCAGAGCACCGCGGATCGGCCAAGTCGATTGCGCATTAGGCCTCCCGGGCAGGGTTGAGCGATCGTTCGAGGTGAACGATGGGAACGCTAGCAGCGAATGTGCGTGGGCCTAGGCGAACCAGCGGCGGCCGGCAGGAGTGCGAGTCAGAAGGAGAAGCACGATGGTGAATCCCACCAGCGCAATAGCCCTCCAGTTCACGAAGATAGTGAGCAGGCTGTCACCGATCACGATGAACCACATCGCCGCGAACACCCTGCGTGAATGCGTGGTCGTGAATCGCGAGATCAGCACATGTGCGCCGCCGAGGATGACACCGACGAGGAGAACCGCCCACGGGCGCGTTCCATCGATGAAGGCACTGATGATCTGGGATACCCAAAACAGGACCCCGACAGCGGCCAGGACATGAATGGCGAGAATCGGGGCCGGGCCGAACCGGCGCTCACTTGAGGTCATGGGTCCGACGCTAGTCCTACTCCGTCGAGTCGGGACCGCTCTTCACGTTCGTGATCCATGGTGAGTCGAGGTGTCCCGCGGAATCGCCGGCAACCCGCGCCGACGGGTCTTGCCTCGAATTCAATGCACGATCTGCAGGTGAACCCTGACCACATCGCCCTCGGCCAGGGCCTCGTGCACCCGAATCTGCTTCTTCATCGGAAGCAGGAACGTCGCGTGCTGCTTGTCGGGGAAGATCGATGTCGCCCAGGTTGACTCCCCGACATTGACCGAGACGCGAACCGACCCAAATCCACCACGGTGGAGTGCCGCATCCTCGATCTCGTCGGCAACCTCGTTCGGCAGGGACACGAAGTGCCATGGGGAGTCGCCCTTCCACCGCCACAGCGGAGCATCGAAGGTGAAGTCCATGCGGGAATCCTCTCTCACCTCCCGGGAGAGTTCGCCTAGGCGCGGGGCATGTCGTCACTCGCGAGAACTGCCCGGCAGATCGCTGATCGAAGGCGAATTCGAAGCGATGCACGCCTGAAGGATTGCCGACTTATGCTCGATGCATGACGAGAGTCTCACTGCGAGTCCTAGCCTGCGTGATCGTGTCCATGGCGGTCGTGTCCGTACCAATGTCGCCCACGGCGAGCGCTGCAGTGCCGCAGGCAGCCTCGAAGTACGCATGGGGCTGGGACCAGCTCCATCTGAAAACCCTGACAGCTGGTCAAAGGGACGTGCTCATCGATGCACTTGTGGCCGCCCAGCCTGCCGCGAAGGCAGATGCGCGGCGTCAGGCGCTGGCGTTGCTGGTCACTTCCGGAGCCGTGACACCGAGCCAGGCTGACCTCCTCGCCGCAGTGAATACGCAGTCCGCGATCCGAGCACTGGTGGCATCCGGCGAATTCACCAAGGCACGCGCTGCCGCTGTCACGCAGGTGATCAACGGCTACTCGCGTACTCAGGCGCGCTACTCGGCCGCGAAGTTCGCGCTCGAGCTCCTGACATCAACCGGCCTTCTCAACCACGCACAGGCCGAGGAAGTGAGAGCTCAGCTCGTCAGCATTCACTGAATCACCATGTCGATGCCCTACGCGGGAGGGCAGGGAAAGCACGGGGTGGCGCGGCTTGCATCGGGGTTCAGGCGGAGCGATCGCGGATGAGACCGCTCGGGGTGAAACCCCGTGCGTAGTACCTCTGCAGAGCGAAGAAGACGATGAGCGGAACGACCATCGCCACGAATGCCGCAGCGGTGAGGAGGTGCTGGTTCTCGCCGAAACCGCCCTTGAGATAACCCAGGTAGGCCGTGATCGGTGCGACTCCCGCACTGCCGCCGACGAACGTGAGCGCGACGAGCAGGTCGTTCCATACCCAGAGGAATTGAAAGATCGTCAGCGTGGCGAGCGCTGGAAGCATCAGAGGCAGGTAGAGGCGACGATAGATCAGCGGATGACTCGCTCCGTCGACCTGCGCTGCCTGGAAGATCTCTCTTGGCATCCGACCGCCGAAGCTGTAGATGAGGAAGATCGCGAGCGGAAGCGCGAACATCGTGTGAGCGATCCACAGCGTGAGGTAATTGCCGGCGATCAGTGATCGTCCGGTCTCAGGGTCCGTGAGGTGCGGGAAGATCGGTATCGGCCCGATCGACAAGCCTGTGCTGAACATCTCCAGGAGCGGGAGCAGAGCCATCTGGATGGGTACCACTTGCAAACCGACAATCGTCATCAGCAGAGCCGTCGAACCCCGGAACGGGAGCCAGGTGATGGCGTAGGCGGCCATCGAGGCGAAGAGCACGGTGAAGAAGGTCGCGGGAATCGCGATGGCGAATGAGTTGAAGAGAAAGGGCGTGATGCCACCGGGCAGGAGATCGCCGCCCGTCAGCACGATCCGATAGTTCTCGAGAGTGAAGTTCGGATGCGCGAAGGCTGCCCACCAGCCTGAATCGAAGACATCCCAGCGCGGACGAAACGAGGTCGTGAGCAAGCCGAATGTCGGGATCGTCCAGAGAACGGTGATCGCTACGACGACCGCGGTGGCGATGGGATGCCGGTTCCGGATCACGGCGCCAGGCTATGCCAACAGAACCTTGCGCGAGCGAGTCCGCCCTCAATCGGTGAGGCACCCGGAGGTCATGGCACGCCGCACGAACGTCATCGACGGATACCTCCGGGCCCGTCATCTGGCACGCCTGAATGAGGGTGCCGATGGCGCATCCCGTCATCGACTGGCCCACCAGCCACTCATGCGTCTGCCGCCACGCCTGAATCGTCTGCGGCGTACCGGCGTTCAGTTGGATGCCGCGCATGTCGTAGTCGACTTGAGTCCACAGAAACCAGAACAGGGAATCGACGCCGAACAGGTTGACCCGGGGTTGGTCAACCGATCCACCACCCATACGAATATTGGCCCGCTCAGATTCTGGGTGATGCTTCTTGGGGCCAGGGGGTTTGAGCCAGGTGGTTTCGATCAGGGTGAGGGATGCGGCTATTGACGCGTCGTTGCGTTCAGTGAACACTGAGACGGATCGTATGGGTCGGTGGGAAATACTGAGCGCAAGTGCGGTTTGAGGGGGCGGAAGTCGTTGTGAAGTTGACGCTCATCGTCCCAGTCGTGGTTGTGGGCTTGGCTCTTTGCGCATGCGACTGGTCGTCATCGGGGAGCCCCGAGACAGCCGCACCATCAGAGAACGTCTCCGTCAATGACCGGTCCCAGAACGGCAAGGTGAAGGGCTCAACTTCAAGCGACTCGGCTCCGCTCTCCGCTGACCAGGCGGACCAAAGGGCGCAAGATCGATGCTCCGAACTGGGAATGATCGCGGTGGCGACTCCCACGATGAGGAAGGAAACGGATCCCAACTTCATGGTGTGGAAGATGCCGGAGATACGGCGGTACATCCAATGTGTCGGGGAAAGACAAGCCGGCACGCGCTGTGTCGTTTCTGAATTTGACCAGGTCGCTTTTCAGCGTGCCCAAGTCAACGGTGAAGCAGAGGTCCTGAAGTGCAGTGTGGGCAACGGCGGCCTCTTGTGGTTGCGCATTGAGGCATTCCCGGGTTCTTGACCCGATCAGAATCTTCGTGATGTTCACAACCTGTGCGGTTTGGATGAGTAGTTGATTTCCGGGCCAAACCTCCGCCTCTGGCATACGAACGGCAATCCTTGATGGCCAATTGGGCAAGGTACCGGACAAGACGGAAAAGCAATTCTGTGATCGACAATGTCACTCAGAAGTGACGGGGACCAACTCAGTGCGTGTGTTCAGGGCATCTGAAATGAGGAAAACTACTGCAGCGCAAGGGCTTTCAGTTGTGGCCCCGAGATGATTCGAACATCCGACACAAGGTTTAGGAAATCTTGTCGGCGTTGCCTAGTGCTCCGAAGTGTTCCGATTTGTCAGGATCTTCCTGCATTTCGTAAGCGAGTGGTGACGTCAACTTCGATCTGTTTCGGGGTGTTGCTGCCACATTTTTGCCACAACGACTCAGGCGTCGGCAAGACCGTGGCAGCCGCCCCGCTCGCCTTGTGGTCGAAGCCACCCCACTTGAGGTTTTGGAGCACTTTGCCGGGGACAGATTTCCCTTAGCCCACGGGGAAACGCGGCCGTCTCACCCGCCAAATCCAGAAATCACCCCTGCGGCAGTCACTCACCATTGCGGTAGTGCCACAGGGGCACTGGATTGCAGGAAGGTCGCCCATGGATGAGTGGATCCGAATGGAGGACATCGCGCAGGAACTGAAGATCCCCGTGCGAACCATCTACTACTTCAAAGAGCAGGAAGGCTTTCCCGAGACCTATCGGTTTGGGGCCCGCCATGTCCGCGTGAAGCGTGACGCATACGAGCGCTGGAAGGCCCAGCACCTCGAAGGATAGAAAGAGAATGCCGCCCGTTGGCCCGGGCGGCGAGGTGAATCTCTATGACAAGTGTACGTCTTGGCGACTTGTTTGAGTCTGCCGCAGAGAAACTCTCCGTGCCCGCAGGAACGAGCGATATGTCAACGCTCGACGCCGCCCTTGCGTGGGCGGAATCAGGCTTCTACGTGCTTCCGATCTCCCCAGCGTCGAAACACGCAGGATCGGTCCTTGGGAGGGGGTGGCCAGACAAGACCTCCCGGGATCCGGGGCGGATCAGGGCGTGGTTCGAGCGGTCGGAACTGGGACTCGCGCTACACGTCGGGAAGTCGGGTGCTATCGCTTTTGACGTCGATCGCCCGACCAACCTTCCTGTCAGACTGCGCGACTGGCTGGCGCTGGAGTGTGTCCCCTTCCAATCAACCCGACTGGCGGAACGGGACCGAGGGCACTTCCTGTTTGCAGCACCACCGGGGCGCTCCTTCGGAAACTCCACGGGGAGACTGGGATCGGCTTGGGGCGAGGTGCGTGGACGCAATGGCATCATCGTGGTCCCCCCACACCTCATGCCAAGTCGGCCGAGGGGGGTCAATATCGATGGCATCGAACTGGTCCGCTCCCGATCCTGCCCGTGGATCTCGATAGGTGTCTTCCGAACGGTCTAACGTCGGCCGCTGAATCGGTAGACCTGTCGCAGGTCCACAACTTCCTGTCGGAGCATGCAGATGGTGATTGCTCCGAGGCGGTCCTCCTGAGGCTGGCCACCATGCGGACCCAGATCGCGACTGGCCGCAGCCGTCATGACACGACCCGCAACACCCTGACGTGGCTTCTGAGGGAATCCATGGCGGGACTTTGCTCGGCCCAAGAAGTCGTCGAGTCGGTCCTAGAAGAGTTTGTCCGCTTCAAGCCCCGAGAGGAGTGGTCATCTCCCTCGGAGTTCACCGACATGGTTCGTTGGGCCGTCGCACAGGCCTCGATCACGCCTTCGGACGAATTGGCCGTACTACGGGAGAGCGCCCTAGCCGCCACCTCGCCAGACGTTCGAGCATGGATTGAAGGTGAAGGCAATGGACCCCGTTGCGCTTAGCAAATTGAGTCTTGACCAGCGAAGTCAGGTCATGTCGCTGCGCGTGAATCGACCGGAACTGGACATCGACACCCTCGTTGACATCATGGCCAACGAGATCTTTGACCGAGGGCTCAAGGTTCCTCAACTCGTGCGAGCCGTCGACATGCTCGGACCGTTAGCCGTAGATGCCGGCAAGAGGATTTGGCGCTATGACGCGGGGGTCTGGCTACCGGATGGTGACGCTGAACTCACCCGTCGAGTGTTGCTATGCACAGGAGATCGATACAAAGCGGACTACCCACGGCAAGCGGAATCCATCATCAAGGCACGCACGCCGAAAATCCAAGGCCTTGGTCCTTCTCACCTAATCAACGTCAAGAACGGCATGCTCAATTGGTCGACCCTGGAAGTACTCCCGCATGATGCCAAGTACTACTCGACCTACCAAGTCACGGTCCCATGGAATCCGCAGGCCACATGCCCCACGGTTGAGCACTGGTTTGCAGAGACTTTCGACGAAAGATTGCACAACCTGCTCTGGCAGGTAATTGGCGTCACGATCTACCCGGGCATGGGATTCCAGAAGATCATCGCTCTTGTCGGAAGTGGCTACAACGGCAAGGGAACGCTTCAGCGGCTTTGCATGGGACTCTTGCCAGAGTCCGCCTATACGGGTATTGACCCGAGAGAACTCGTGAACAATCGATTCAAACCGGCGGAACTCTTTGGCAAGACGGCCAACATCTGTGGCGACATCGAGCGCTTCACCTTCAATTCGACTGCTGAACTGAAGAAGATCACTGGCGATGACCCGATCAATGCCGAGCGCAAGATGGGTCACCCCTTCACCTTCGTCAATCAGGCCACCATCCTCATTGCGGCCAACAAGATGCCCCAAAGTCGGGACACATCGGATGGTTGGTTTCGCAGATGGCACATCGTGCCCCTTGAACGAAAGATCTCGGGCCGACCAGACCGCAGTCTTGAGCCACGCATGAAGGAGGAACGGGAAGGCGTTCTCGTTAAGGCGGTTCTTGCTCTTCGGCAGGCGATGGAACAGGGCGGCTTTGACGAACCCGAGGAATCCAAGCGGGCCTTGCGTGAGTACCAGCATGCCTGCAACTCGATCGCCCTCTTCGTCAACGAAAGAATCACTTTTGGAGCGCATCTGAAGGCTCCGGTCAGCCGCAAAGTTGTCTACAGCGCCTACAAGGAATTCTGTCGAGACGAGAGACTCGAAATCGAGTCGAGGCAGAGGTTCTATGAATCCCTAGAAGACATGGGTGCCCCGTACATCACTGATCATTGGACCACTCGTGACGATCGAGATCGTGGGTACGTGGGGCTGCACTGTGAGGGAGTCTTTGACCCAACTTCATTCTAGAGTCACAGAATCACAGACTTCTTTCACTCCTTAAAGAAATCACTACATTCTTTAGGGAGTTGGATAGTTCTGTGATTCGGTGAATTGCTGGAAAGTGATATGAAGCAAGGAGGTAGATCAGAGGGCCATTGATCCGGCCCTTCTCTTCAGTCAGGGGCTGAAAGCCCGAGACGGAAGCGCGAAGGACGAGTCTTCAGGGTCTGATGACCAACCTAGCCGTGGTTGTCGGACGCGACTGGGTGGCTGGATGACTGTTTGTAAAAGGAAGTCCACGAAAAGTGCGTGTGGGCAGGGGTAAGAGGCGAGCCGAAAAGTGCTCCAAAACTCCCTCGACGGGTCCTGCAGAGGCAGGTTCCAGTTGCCCTCTAGGGAGGCCGAGGCGCTGCACGGCAGGAGAAGGCGTGGCTACGTTGATGTGGAACGCCGCCGTCTTGACCGATTCCACTCCTCGATGTCTGCCCGGTACCAGAGTCTTGTCGGATGCCGATGGTCCCCTGAAGCCTCGTAAACGGGCGGGGGGAATGCTGCGCTGGGCCGAATCAGGAGGGCGTTCACGCTCGACCGGGACATGCCGGTGAGTTCGGCGACACCGTGGATATCGAGGACTTCCCTGCGGAGGATTCGTGCCACCTCTGCCCGCGTAGTCATGTTTTTACCCTACTGATGCAGCATCGCGCCTTGAGAGGTATTCGAGCGATTTGACTACAAGATGGGCCATGCTTATTATATAGTCGTATGACTACAACATTCACTCTTGGAACCCCAATCGAATTTGGGCCAATTGAGATGTGGCCCCTGATCCACCACAGCCCAAGGGAGCAGGCCGCACTTGGCGCCGTGGACCACCTATCTGTGGACGAGGCGCCAGAGCCTGACCCGGGCTCCTTGAGGGTGGCGAACAGGGGACAGGACCCGGTATTCCTACCGATCGGGTTCCTCTTTGGGGGCCTCCAGCAATCCCGGATGCTGATTGAAGACCTCTACATCGGTGCTGGGGAGGCATTCGAGATCCCCGTTGCCTGCGTGGAGGCAGGACGCTTCTCCAATCGGCAGGCTAGCCGAATGGCAGGGAGGGCCCCCCTCAGCGTCGTCATCGCAGGAATGCCGAGGACTGGTCGGCCACAAGATCGGGGTCGGCGCCAGACGCAGGTGTGGGACGCCGTGTCTCGACAAGAAGGTCGCTCAGGGACGCGGCCGACTCACTCTCTGGAGCAGGTCATGCAAGAAGACCTCTCGGGTCCAACGACACAGGGAAAGATCGCGGCGCAGATCAATGAACGCTTCGCTCCAAGGGCGGATCAGGTCGGGGCGGTAGTCGCCGTGCAAGGTCAGCCGCTCGCCATGGAAGTCTTCAACACTCCGAGATTGGTCCGTGACGCTCTCGGAGACTTGTTGAAGGGGATCGCCTTCGACGTCGACCTCGCCAGCCCGTTCCCCGCAACACAGGACACCATCAAGCACTTCATCCGGGAGGTACGTCGAACCCCGTTCGAGGCCAAAGGCTCGCTCGAAGAGACTTACCGCCTTTCCGGGGCCACAGACGCCATCAGTATTCACGGAACATGGCTAAACCCCGGTGAATGCCTGCATCTCCTCGCCATCAATCACAGTCACCCCATACTCCAAGGAGCCGCTGTATGACAGAAGACCTCTACACCGAAATCTTTCCCCGCCTATGGATCGGAGGGACCGAAGACCAAGACATCATTGCCATCCCGAAGTCACTCCCGAGTCTCAGCCGAACCCCCGTGTTCGATGCTGTGGTCACGCTCTACGCGTACGCACACCCCATGGGCTGGCACGTCCATGAGCAGCGCTACGGATTCGCAGACGCAGGACTTGGCCCGGAGACGATTGAACGAGTCCATGAACTGGCTGACTGGCTCTATGACCGCTGGACACGCGGCGACACCGTCCTCGTTCGCTGTCAGGCTGGCTGGAACCGAAGCGGCCTCGTCATGGCTCTTGCGCTCATCCGAGCCGGAATGAGCCCCTCCGACGCTGTCCAGATGCTTCGTGAGGTTAGGAGCCCTCACGCACTGTCGAACCCTGATTTCGAGGCGTACGTTCTCCAGCAGAGTCCTTCGCAGGAAGCCGCGTGATATGCCCACCTTCCACGTCACTCATTTGGGGACCAATGATTCGGAGAACTCGTGGGACATCCCCGCTGATGACCCAGAGGCTGCTCTGAGCGCCGCAATTGAAGCCGCCGGCCGAGCCGGAGGGATCTATTCGGTCTGGGATCCGGAGGACCCGATGGGGATGCCTCTGGTCGAACGGACAGTCGAAGCGTGAGATGAATGTCAGGGCTCCTTGCTTCACTGAGCCTCAGACAAGATCGGCCCTCACTCTCATACGATGACAAGGCCCGATCGACGTTCCTGAGGGGGAGTGGTGGACAACACGAGTGCCTTGGAAGCGGTTCTTTCGGGCCTGCGGTCGGCGGCAGCATCTGAGCGCGACAAGGGGACCGCTTTTGAGCGGTTGGTCCGTTCCTACTTGACTCAGGACTTCCTCTGGAGGGAGAAGTTTTCAGACGTCTGGATGTGGAGCGACTGGCCGGATCGCGCTGGTCGAGGCGACGCAGGAATCGATCTCGTGGCGAAAGACGCTGAGACGGGCGAACTGTGGGCTATTCAAGCCAAGTTCTACGACCCCTCGTACGCCCTCCAGAAGAGCGACATCGACTCCTTCTTTACCGAGTCAGGCAAGGAACCCTTCTCACAGCGGCTGATCGTCTCCACGACAGATCATTGGTCCTCGAAAGCCGAGGAAGCCCTCGACGGCCAGCAAATTCCTGTCACGCGCCTACGGCTCATGGATCTGGCTGACTCCACCATCGACTGGAGCACCTACACCGCTGACCAGACAACACCGCCAAAGCACTTCGAGCCACGCAGTCTCAGGCCCCACCAGAAGAAGGCCCTTGAGGACGTCGTGCAGGGGTTTGCTGCGTCTGATCGAGGCAAACTCATCATGGCCTGTGGCACAGGCAAGACCTTCACGGCTCTGAGGATCGCCGAGAACCTCGCCAAGGAGGGCGGCCGAGTCCTCTTCTTGGTGCCGAGCATCTCGCTTCTGCAACAGACCCTCAGGGAATGGACGAACCATTCGACCGTCCCCCTCCGCTCCTTCGCCGTGTGCTCGGACTCGAAGATCGGCAAGAAGAACGAGGACATCAGCGTTCACGATCTTCAGTACCCAGCGACCACGATGCTGAGCCCCGCTGAAAATGGCGACCGGCTCTGAATTTGGCAAACGCTGGCATAGCGGCACGAGTGGTGGCACAAGCAACCGATTGCATTGGCACTCCACACGGCTTGCTGCCAAGAGTTTCCGCAGGGCGAGGTAGTTGCAGTGGGCTGCACCTGCCGGGCTCCTCGTTCCTTGCGCGTGTGCAGCAGCGGAAGACGCGGCCTCCTGACCGCTCGGATGCGAGAGCCTGCACCTTCACCGAATCTTGAACGGATGCACACCGATCGTGCCCCCAAGGGGCGCGATGCTTTCACTGGCATCGCACCCGGGAGCGTTCATGAGCAAGAGCAAGCCAACCAAGGCGAGCAGATCGCGTAGATCATCCGTCAGTGGGGCCTTCCGTGACGACCGCGCCTCGTCGGCGGCCGCGATGATGCTGAAGACCGTTCAGTCGAGTCCACCGAGGTCCCCACAGGCACAGCCAACTGGCGCCCGCAACGCCTCTGCGACCACGGTGACGGCTTCCGCGAGGATCGACGAACGAGTCCTGCAGGCTTCTGCCGTCACGTGCGCGCCGTTCGAGCCACTGCAACCGCAGTCCGTGGGCATCAGCTATTGGTTCGACACACGATCCGAAGGGTCCGCCTACGACATCCCGGTAAGGCTTGTCGGCAGGCTCGTTGAGCCAGCCGATCTGGATGATGCCAAGGGCGCCGAGGCCTTCGACCTCGTCCACACAATCCGTGACGTTCCCGCCGGCGTCGGGAGGCTGTGCGCCACGATGCGCGTTACCGACACCGCACCAGGCCGCTGGGATGTCACCGCCTATCCACCTGACGGTGAACCCGTGCGCGTGGAGGCCACCGCCGGATTCGGGCCGGTCATCGGCGAGATTGCGCCCGGCGCATCGCTGGGGGCCTGGGCGGCCCTGGTCGGCGCGGGAGCCGTGGCTGGCCTGGGACTGTTCGCAGTCTTGGCGGGGCTCGTGCAGCTCGCGGTGCTGCCCTTGGTCGCGATTGCCCTCATAGCCTGCATCGTCGGTCTGGTCGGTGCGAAGGTGTACTACCTGGTGCAATCCCCGGGTTCGCCGTCCTGGATGTCACCAGGAGGTATGTGCATTCAGGGCTTCGTGATCGGGGCCCTTGCGACCGTGGCCGCCGGCGCGTGGCTGGCGGGTGTACCGCCGCTCGTGATGTTCGACATTGCTGCGCCGGCAATCCTGCTTGGCATGGCGATCGGACGCCTCGGGTGCTGGAAGGGCGGATGTTGCGCGGGCCGCCTGACAGCCGGCCGTTTCGCCGTCTGGTGCTCTGACCGGCGGATTGGCGGCCGCCGCATCCCAACGCAACTGATGGAGTCGGCACTGGCCCTGTTTCTGTCCGTGGCCACCACGGTGCTCGTCATCGGCTCGCAGGCGCCTAACGGCGTGGCAGCCGTGCTCGGCCTGTCTGCCTACATCCTCGTCCGACAGTTCCTTCTTCGGCTGCGCTCGGTGCCGCGCAGTAGCGTTCTGCGGCCCATGATGATCACGGCCCTTTCCGGCATCGCTGTGCTGGTATCTGTCGCGCTCGTCATTGCATCCATGTCGTAGGGGCAAGGCCCGCGTCCGACCGTCGCACAGCTCGCTTGTGGGCGAAGGCCCCGATGAGCACCGTGACTGCCGCGATGACCGTCAGGGCAACGCCGATGCCGCCACCCCAGCGGACAGCGGTCGTGATCTGCGTCGACGGGGCCGCGTCCCCTATCCGTGAACCGGCTGCGCCGTCCTGAATGCTGGTCAGGACTGTTCCCGAGCTGTCGATGATGGCGCTGACTCCGGTGGTGGATGCCAGCAGTGTCGCCCGCGCGGTCTCCAGGGCCCGGAAGCGAGTGATCGCCAGTTGCTGGGCAGGTTGGGTCGTTCCGGCGTAGGTGGCGTTGTTCGATGGCACCGCAAGCACGGTCGCACCGGCACTGACCGCATCCGTGACTCGGTCGTCGAACGCCACCTCGTAGCAGATCAGCATGCCAAGGCGCACGGCGCCGACATCGATCACGGGCGAGTCCGTGCCGCTGACGAAGTCGCGAGGAACCTGCGTGAAGCGAGACGTGAGTCGTTCGAGCAGTCCCCGTGCGGGCACGTACTCACCGAACGGAACGAGTTGCCGCTTGGTGTAGGCCACCCCAGGCCCGGTGAGCGGCATCCAGGAGATCGACTGGTTCCTGGCGAGCTGCGGCTGGTCGGGCGCGGCCGTGACAGCTCCCACCACGACGGGTACTCCGATGTCGGCGACCGCCGCGTCGATCTGGGCTCCTGCCTGCGTGTCGATGAGGGGGTCGATGTCCGTGGCACTCTCCGGCCACAGCACGAATGCTGGCGGCGCGACTGTGTCGGCCGCCAGCAAGCGGGTCTGGCGCACGTGGGCAGCAAGCACGGCGCGCGCCTGCTGTTCGCCCGCACCGGGCTGACCGCCTCCCTGGACGACAGCCACCTGCACCGCGGGCTGTGCGGAGCCGGCGGGCGCAGCCTGTGCGACGGCTGCCCCCGAGGCGACTACCGCAGCGGCGGCCAGCCCAGCCGCAATCAGCGCGCCCCTCCGATGGGACCCGACGATCGCCGCCGCCAGCAGTGAGCCGATAGCGGCAATGACATACGTCAACCCGTACACGCCCAGATGGGGAACCAACGCCGCGAAGGGGCTGTCGACAGAGACGTACGCCAAACGGGCCCATGGGAATCCGCCGAGGGGCCACTGCGAGCGAGCCCACTCCTGCCCCACCCACACCGCAGGAACGAGCAGCGGCCACGCTCGCAGACCCATCGTCAGTCGGATTCCCGTGAGCATCGCGGCCCACCAGGCGGCGAACACAGCCGTGACCGCGAGATACGCGTCCGGCCCAACGCTGGTGAGCCACACCAGGCTCGTGCCAGCGAACACGGCGCCCGCAACCGCTCCCGCGACAGCAGACACGCGCACGGACGCCCCGTGCGCCGATGCCACGATCAGGGCGACGCCGAGGGGTGCCGACCACCACCAGCCGAAGGGCGGAAACGCGGCGGAAACCGCCAAGGCACCGAGAGCAGCGACCAGCAGATGCCGAAGACGGTGGCGTTCGGGACGGAGGCGGCGACGCAGTCGACCTGGCGATGCCGGCTTGTTGAGGGTTGCGGTGCGGACCGGCACGCTGTGACCTCAGGCCGCCGCAGCGGCGACCACGATCTCGAAGGGCCTGTCCGCATCGAGCACGCATACGCCGGACACGATGTTCCGGCCCAGCGCGTTCGCGGCGCGAGCATGCAGTGCGCACGCGTCCGCAGACCCGTGGACCATGACGACGCGGGTCTCCGGGCCCATGAGGGAACGGACGCTCGTCAGGGCCATGTCCATGCCGCGATCCCCGCCGAGGTAGTACAGGACCTCGGCCAGGACCACATAGTCAACCGGACCGTACACGGCACGCCGGACCGCTTCGTCGTCAGTGGCGTCGACGACGTGCACGCGGTCCAGATGGGCAGTGCGGTCACTGGCGATGCGTAGCGCTCGCGCCGACACGTCGGTGCCGACGACGGTGGCACCTGGCAGGTGCTGCGCCACGGCGAGCAAGTTGTGGCCGTCGGCGCACCCAACCTCGAGGACCACTCGGGCGGTGGGATCGATCGCATTGAGCAGGTGCTGCTGCTTGCGCCTCTCGTACGGCAGCTGCTGATAGCCCCACGGGTCGGCCGACACCGAGAACAGGGTGTCGAAGACCCACCGGCGAGCCGAGTCACGCATGGTTCCCGGGAGCACGGCCAAGACGGAGAACACAGCCCGGTGTACGGCGCGACCCGCACCGTCGACCGACGGCCCCTCCTGTTCTGCGACCACGGGAGCGAAACGAGCAGCGATACCCGCCGCCGCGACGACAGCGAGCAGGGTGCCGGCCCGCCAGACGAGCAGAGCGGCGACAGCAGCGGGCAGGGGCGTGCCGATCCACGACAGTCCCGCGACGAGCGTGACGTCGGCTGCACCGATGCCCGCGACCGGCGTAGCCAGCACCACCACTCGGGTGACGAGGGCTACGGCAGTCACGTCAGCCAGGCTCAACCCCGTCACGCCGGCTGTGTGCGCCACGACGAGGACGGGGATGAGGATGGCCGCAACCTGACATGCCTCCTGGACGACACCGGTGACCATCAGATGCGGGCCGCGGCGGGACAGGACCGATCTGGCATCCGTCGATCGGGCGGCCGTCATGACCACTGTCGCCGGCATGATGAGCAGCAGCGCTATCCCCACAGCCACGGTGACGGTTACGGGCGCTGGACTGATCGCGGTCGACAACGTCAATCCCACCGCGCCCAGGATCGCGGCACACACAATCGCGGTGGTGCGCTGGGCGTGACGCACCCCCACTGAACGCGTGGCGTCATGACTGACGGCACGCCGCGATGCCCCTGCATCCCAGATGCGAAATCGCCACGCATCGTGGGCCGCGGACACCAGACTGTTGCTCCATCCGGCGTGCGGGTAGATGCCATGCCGGTGGACCACGGCCCCTGCCGCCTGGCCCCCGACCACGGCAGCGGAACCCGCCGCAAGCATGACGTCCGATGAAATGGCCAGTTCTACCGCCTCCGCCAGCAGCCATGCGCCCATCAGCCGACGACCCGACCCACTCCGGAGAACCTCTCCTTGTACCAAGGACCGAGGAAGTCGATGAGCTCGACACCATCGGACGGGTTGGATGCGCTGACCATCTTGCCGTTGCCGACGTAGATCGCCACGTGGTGCGCGCCGGACCCGAAGTAGAACACGAGGTCACCCGGCTGGATCTCCGACACAGGGACGCGGCGCGTCTGATCCCACTGCGTGTAGCTCAGTGCTGTCAGCCCGACGCCGCCCTGCGCCCATGCAGCAGAGGTCAGCTTCGAGCAATCCCACGAGTAGGGGGGGTTAGCGTTGTAGGAGTACGGGTCGCCGACCCTCGACAATGCGTACTGCACGGCGGCTTGCGCGCGCGAACCGCCGGTGTAGCCTCCGCCGTCACTGGATCCCTGCGATGGACTGTTCCCCCCGGATCCGGAGCCCCCGTCAGACACCGACGCCGCTGCGGCAGCAGCGGCCTGCCGTGCTTCGGACTCCTGCTGCTGTCGCCGCTCTGCCTGCAGGCGGGCGAGTCGGTCACGTTCCTCCTGTTCCAGGTTCGCGAGGATCTCCTGCGCCTGATCCAGGCGAGCAGCCACTCGCTCCTCGGCCTGGGCCATCTCCTGCTGAAGGGCGCGGGCCTGCGCCTCCTGGTCGCTGGCCTCCGCCTCGCTTTGCGCCAGTCGGAGGCGGCTGGTCTGTGCCTGGCGAATCTGGGCCGCCTGGCTGGAGGCGAGTTGGCTCGTCACCGATAACTGGGCAAGGAACTCGATCGGATCATCAGCGAGGAGGACCTGCAAGGTGGGGTCCAAGCCACCCGAGACGTACATGCCACGGGCCAAGTCGCCGAGAATTGCCTGGGTGCTGCGCAACTCGTCACGTTCGCGGCTCAGTCGGGCTTGCACGCTGTCGAGCTTCTGTCGGACGGCGGCGAGTTCCTCGCTGGCCTTCTTCGCCTCCTCATGTGCCGCGCCCGCCTGCATCTGCAGGTCGCGCACCTGTGCCTGGACCTGCTCGATGTCCGCCCCGGGAGCGGCGAAGCCCGTAGAGGCGCCCACCGTCACCGATCCGAGGACCAGCAGCGCAGCGAGCCCAGCGCCGACAAGCCGACGCCGGCCCGGAGCCGTCCTCGCCACGTGTGCTCCTTCCGCCTACATCCGTACGACGGGCCCGCGAAGAGCCTGTCGAGGTCCTCACCAGTCTGGTGGCAGGTGAACGGTGAAACGGCGGACGTTGCGTCACGGTTTGATCAA
>JBJSWO010000012.1:0-6374 GCA_046085905.1 Actinomycetes bacterium
GTCGAACTCATCGAAGCTCGGCACGTCATCCGGATACAGGTACGCCTCGTCGAGGGCAACACCATTGACGGTGATTCGCCCATCGACATCGCAGCAGACCACGTGATCTCCCGCGACACCGATGACACGCTTGATGAAGTCCGTGCTGTCGGGCTGAATGAGGCCGAGCGACTGACCCACCCAGGTGACCGCCGCACTGATGGGATTGCGCTGAGGCTTGTCGCCTGCCGGCACGAAGGAGTCGGTGCCGTCGAAGACGATGACATCCCCGCGCTGGACATCACGGAAGTGATACACCATGCGGTTCACCAGAACGCGATCGCCGACGAGCAGGGTGTTCTCCATCGAGCCCGAGGGAATGGAAAAGGGCTTGACGACGAAAGTCGTGATGAGCAGAACGACGCCTACGGCGATTGCCAGCGTGACGGGGATATCCCACCACGACGACTTCTTGCCGCCACTCATAAGAGAGACATTCGCTCGACCCGAGGACGGGTGAGACTAGGCGTTCGCCTTCGGGGTGTCGCGGAGCTCGCGGATCTTTGCCTTCTTGCCGCGCAGCTCGCGCAGGTAGTAGAGCTTGGCGCGACGGACGTCACCGCGGCTGACCAGCTCGATCTTCTCGACCGAGGGGGTGTGCAGCGGGAAGATGCGCTCGACACCGACGCCGTAGGACACCTTGCGGACAGTGAAGGTCTCGGTCAGGCCCGAACCCTGGCGAGCGATGCAGACACCCTGGAACAGCTGCACGCGGCTCTTATTGCCCTCGATGACCTTGACGTGCACCTTGACGGTGTCACCGGCACGGAAGGCGGGAATGTCGTCGCGGAGTGAGCCGGCGTCGATCGAGTCGAGAGTCTTCATCGCGTCATCGCTTCCTGCAGGCGCCATAGGTCGCCCACGGTTGTGGGGTTCGAGGGTCGTGCCGCGGAGCCAGGCTCCCCCACGAATGACGCTCTCCCCTATGGCAGAGGCCGCGTCAATCTCTCGTGGGCCCGCCAAGTCTGCCATACCCTGGCCGTACGGCCGAATCCCCTCACGAGCACGCCGCCCGCACCCCCGCCTGACAGCCATACGGAGGCTCCACGATGCACCCGCGCGCCGGCCAGCCGGCCACCCCCGAGGACCTCATCGACATCCCGACCCTGATCACGGCGTACTACGAGCTTCACCCCGACCCGACCGAGATCGGGCAACGGGTTTCCTTCGGCACCTCCGGCCACCGCGGATCCTCCCTGGACCGCGCCTTCAACGAGGATCACATCGCGGCCACCACGCAGGCCATCTGCGACTACCGGGCATCAGTGGGTATCGCGGGGCCGCTGTTCATCGGCCGCGATCCCCATGCACTGAGCGAGCCGGCCTGGGCGACTGCCCTTGAGGTCCTGGCCGCTAACGGAGTGACCGTCATGATCGATGCAGGCGATGGCTTCACGCCCACGCCGGCGATCTCGCATGCGATCCTCGTGCACAACCGCGCCAGGCGGACTGGCGATCCGTCTCGCGCCGACGGCATAGTGGTCACGCCCTCGCACAATCCGCCGCGCGACGGTGGGTTCAAGTACAACCCGCCCGACGGCGGGCCGGCCGGCACTGACATCACCTCGGTCGTGCAGAACCACGCCAATGAGCTCCTTCGTGCCCGTCTGAGCGGCGTGAGACGAGTGTCGCTCGACACCGCCCTCGCTGCCTCGACTACGCATCGATACGAGTACCTGCGCACGTACGTCGACGACCTCCCGAACGTGATCGATCTCGACGCGATCCGCGCCGCAGGTGTGCGCATCGGCGCTGACCCGCTCGGAGGCGCGAGTGTCGACTACTGGCCGGCAATCGCCGAGACCTTCGGACTGGACCTGACAGTCCTCAATCCGATCACCGACCCCACCTGGCGCTTCATGCACCTGGACTGGGACGGCAAGATCCGGATGGACTGCTCGTCACCGCACACCATGGCGCCCGTGATCGCTCGCTGCGCAGAGTTCGACATCGCCACCGGGAATGATGCCGACTCCGACCGGCACGGAATCGTCACGTCCGACTACGGCCTCATGAACCCGAATCACTATCTGTCGGCCAGCATCGACTACCTCATCACCCATCGCCCCGGCTGGCGATCGGATTCCGCCATCGGCAAGACAGTGGTGAGCTCCTCGATGATCGATCGCGTGGTGGCCTCTCATGGAAGAGCGCTCTACGAGGTTCCCGTCGGCTTCAAGTGGTACGTGCCGGGCCTGCTAGATGGCTCGGTGGCGTTCGGTGGCGAGGAGTCCGCCGGAGCGTCATTCCTGCGCCGCGACGGCGGGCCGTGGAGCACCGACAAGGACGGCGTCATCGCCTGCCTGCTTGCCGCCGAGATCCTCGCGGTGACCGGCTCATCGCCGAGCCAGCACTATGCGCGCCTGACGGAGAGCTTCGGAAACCCCTCCTATGCGCGCATTGATGCCGTCGCGACGCGCGAGCAGAAGGCTGCCCTCGCGAAGCTCTCGCCCGCCCAGGTCACCGCGACAATGCTGGCCGGCGAGCCCATCGTCGCCACGATGACAGAGGCGCCGGGCAATCATGCCGCGATCGGCGGCCTGAAGGTGATGAGCGAGAGCGGATGGTTCGCGGCGCGACCCTCGGGTACCGAGGATGTCTACAAGATCTACGCGGAATCCTTCCGCGGGCCCGAGCATCTCGCCGAAATCCAGTCCGAGGCCCAGCAGATCGTGACCGCAGCGATCAGCTGAGCAGATCCGGACGATTGGCCCTGGTGCGCTCGAGCGCCTGCTCGCGGCGCCATGCGGCGACATTCGCGTGATGCCCGCTCAGCAGTACGTCGGGCACCGTCTCGCCGCGCCACTCGAGCGGCTTGGTGAACACCGGCCCCTCGAGAAGACTTTCCATCACTCCAGACGCGAATGAGTCGTCGACCGCGCTCTCGTGATTGCCCAGGACACCTGGGATCAGTCGCGCGATCGCCTCGACCATCACCATCGCCGCGACCTCACCGCCGGCGAGCACGTAGTCGCCGATCGAGAGCTCACTCACACCAGACCAGTCGTCACGGCTTGCGTAATGCCGCATGACGCGTGAGTCGATGCCCTCGTAGCGACCGCAGGCGAATACGAGCCATAGGTCATCGGACAGCGTCTGCGCGGCGGCCTGGGTGAACGACCGACCGGAGGGGGTGGGCACCACGAGACGCGGTGACTGATCAGGCTCGCTCGCACGGATGGTGTCGAGCGCCTCTCCCCACGGCTGCGGCGACATCACCATGCCCGGGCCACCGCCGTAAGGCGTGTCATCAACCGTGTTGTGGCGGTCATGGGTGAACTCGCGCAGATCATGCACGCGCAGGTCAATCAGGCCCGCATCAATGGACTTTCCGACAAGCGAGAGGCGCAGAGGTTCGAGATAGTCAGGGAAGATCGTGACGATGTCGATGCGCATCAGTTGTCCAGCAGGCCCGGCGGAGGCGTGATGGTGATGCGGCGAGCCTTGATGTCAACGGTGGGAACGATCTCGCTCACGAAGGGAATCAGCACCTCGCCCCCGTCAAGAGTCTGCACGGAGAGCAGTTCCTGGCTCGGGAGGTGAATGACATCGATGACCGTGCCGATCGCCGCGCCGTCAGCAAGGTGCACGGCGCAGTCGACGAGTGCGCTGTCGTAGTACTCGTCGGGATCCTCGGGGGTTTCATCTTCACCGCGCTCGACCTCGAGCAGCACATTGCGGAGCTCCTCGGCGTCATTGCGGGTCTCGACACCTTCGAAGGCCAAGAGAATGCGCCCCGAGTGCCAGTGCATGCTCTCGACCACCAGCGTCTTGCGCGGATGATCAACCAGCAGCACGGCACCCGGGGCGAATCGCACCTCAGGTTCGTCAGTACGCGGCTCGACCGTGACTTCGCCACGGATCCCGTGGGGACGGCCGATGCGTCCGACGACGACGCGCATCAGCGACTAGCGCTCTGCGACGTCAAGGAAGTCAATACGGACACCGCGACCGTTGTTGAGTGCGGTGACGACCGTGCGCAGCGCTGATGCGGTGCGACCGGCACGGCCGATGACTCGGCCCATATCGTCAGGATTCACACGAACGTCGAGGCACTTGCCGCGGCGCTGGTTCTTCTCCGTGACGGTGACGTCCTCGGGATGATCGACGATCCCCTGCACCAGATGACGCAGAGCCTCCTCGAGCATTATTCGGCAGCCTCGGTTGCAGCCTCTTCGGCAGCGTTCTCGATGGCCTCGACTGCGGCCTCGTCAGAGGCCACTGCCTCAGCGGCGGCTTCCTCGGCGATGGCGGCCTCGACGACAGCCTCGACGGCAACAGCCTCAGCCACGATCTCCGCGGTGGTCGGCTCCGCCTCGACTGCAACCGGCTTCGGCTTCTTGACCGGGGTCTTCGGCTCATTGGCCGCGTCGGCGACAGCGGCCTCGAAGGTGACCAGCTTGCTCACCTTGGGCTCGGCCACGCGCAGCGTGCCCTCGGCACCCGGCAGGCCCTTGAACTTCTGCCAGTCACCGGTGACCTTGAGGATGGCGGTGACTGCCTCGGTCGGCTGGGCGCCGACGCCGAGCCAGTACTGCGCGCGCTCGGAGTCGACCTTGATGATGCTGGGGTCGAACATCGGCTGGTAGATGCCGATCTCCTCGATGGCACGGCCATTGCGTGCGGTGCGCGAATCAGCGACCACGATGCGGTACTGCGGTGCATGGATCTTGCCGATGCGCTTGAGCTTGATCTTTACGGCCACGGTGGGCTTTCTCCTGTTTTTAGGGGCGGAACGCGCACTCGGCGGCGTGGGGACACTGCCTCGTGCGAAGACCTTGTGGACTGCCGCGTCGGAAGGATAGAGGGCCAACCGGGCGGCAAGACCCGCTCATTCTGCCAGATCCCACGAGCCCCGACGACCACGGCCCTCAGCGGGCCGAGGCCGGGGCCCGCTAGCCCAGGAGGTTCTTGAGCTCCGGGGGCAGTTCGAGGTCGGCGGGGTCGAATTCGGCGGCCGGGCCACCGATTCCGAGCATCGAGCCAGTACCCCCGCTCACGGGGGCCCCGGCTTCCTCGATAGCTCGCTTGGCCGGGTTGCCCGAGCGACCTTTCTTGGCCTTGGGAGCCGAGGACTTGCCCTTGGACTTCTTGCTGCCACCCCCGAAGCCGGGCATGCCGGGCATGCCGGGCATCCCCCCGCCCTTGCCCATCTGCTTCGTCATCTTCTGGGCCTGGACGAAACGGTCGACGAGGCCATTGACCTCGGTAACGGTCACGCCCGCTCCCTTGGCGATGCGCGCCCGGCGCGAGCCATTGAGCACCTTCACGTCGTGACGCTCAGCGGGAGTCATCGACTGGATTATGGCGGCGATGCGGTCGATGTCGCGATCATCGATCTGGTCGAGCTGGGCCTTCATGTCGCCCATCCCCGGCAGCATGCCCATGATCTTGCCGAGGCTGCCCATCTTCTTGATGGACTGCATCTGCTTGAGGAAGTCGTCGAGGGTGAAGTCCTCACCCTTGGACATCTTCGCGGCCATGCGCTCGGTCTCCTGCGCATCGAAGGCCTTCTCGGCCTGCTCGATGAGCGTGAGCATGTCGCCCATGTCGAGGATGCGCGAGGCCATGCGATCGGGATGGAAGACCTCGAAGTCGGTGAGCTTCTCTCCGATGGAGGCGAACATGATGGGGCGTCCGGTGACGCCCTTCACCGACAGCGCTGCACCGCCTCGGGCATCGCCGTCGAGCTTGGTCAGCACGACACCGTCGAATCCGACGCCGGAGAGGAACTCCTCGGCAGTGCGCACGGCGTCCTGGCCGATCATCGCGTCAATGACCAGCAGGGTGTCATCTGGTTGTGCGGCGTCGCGAACATCGCGCAACTGCTGCATGAGATCGGCGTCGATCGACAGTCGACCCGCGGTGTCGACGATGACGTAATCGTGAAGTTTCTGCTCGGCGAACTGCTTGGCCTGACGGGTCACCTCGACCGGGTTGCCGACGCCATTGCCCGGCTCGGGCGCGAAGATCGCCACGCCGGCCTGGCCGGCGATGACCTTCAGCTGGTCTACGGCATTCGGGCGTTGAAGATCGGCCGCCACGAGCAAAGGCGTGTGCCCCTGGCCCTTGAGCTGCAGTGCGAGTTTGTCGGCAAGCGTGGTCTTGCCCGCGCCCTGCAAGCCTGCAGGCAGGATGACAGTGGGAGGGTTCTTCGCCTGGCGAAGGGCCCGCGTCTCGCCACCCAGCACGGTGACGAGTTCCTCGTGGACGATCTTGATGACCTGCTGGGCCGGGTTGAGCGCACCAGAGACTTCGACGCCGAGTGCGCGTTCCTTGACGGCCGCGCAGAACTCCCGCACCACCGGGAGGGCGACGTCGGCCTCGAGCAGAGC
>JBJSWO010000013.1:0-5288 GCA_046085905.1 Actinomycetes bacterium
GCCATGAGGCGGTGTCGAGGTCCACGCCCGCATCGTGCCACCCGACACCGGCTGGCACTCAACTTGACGGAGTGCTAATCCGCACGTAGATTTGCGTCTAGCACTCCCCACCTGGGACTGCTAACAGCTTCGCCCACCCAAGGGCATAGACAGATCCGAAAGGACGACATCGTGTCGGTCAACATCAAGCCCCTCGAGGACCGCATCCTGGTCCAGACCCTCGAAGCCGAGCAGACCACCGCTTCCGGCCTGGTCATCCCCGATACCGCCAAGGAGAAGCCCCAGGAGGGCACCGTCATCGCCACCGGCCCCGGCCGTTTCGATGATGATGGCGAGAAGCGCATTCCGCTCGACGTCAAGGTCGGCGACACCGTCATCTACAGCAAGTACGGCGGCACCGAGGTCAAGTACAACGGCCAGGAGTACCTGCTCCTGTCGGCCCGCGACATCCTCGCCATCGTCGAGAAGTAAGAACCCTCAGGTTCATCTCGTTTTCGAATGGCCCGCCGTGGACTCGCGCACCGCGTCTCCACGCGGGCCATTCACATGATCGTCCGCTGACTCAGCAACGCATTTCTTGGGAGACATAGCAATGGCAAAGATTCTCGAATTCGACGAAGACGCACGTCACAGCCTGCAGCGCGGTGTCGACGCTCTCGCCGACGCCGTCAAGGTAACCCTCGGCCCCAAGGGCCGCAATGTGGTCATCGACAAGAAGTGGGGCGCTCCCACGATCACCAACGATGGCGTGACCATCGCCAAGGAGATCGAGCTCGAGAACCCGTACGAGAACCTCGGCGCCCAGCTGGCCAAGGAAGTCGCCACCAAGACCAATGACGTCGCAGGCGATGGCACCACCACCGCCACCGTTCTCGCTCAGGCGATGGTGCACGAGGGTCTTCGCCAGGTCACGGCCGGCGCCTCGCCCATCGGCATCAAGCGCGGCATCGACAAGGCCGTGGCCGCGGTCACCGACAAGCTTCATGACATGGCACGCCCCGTCGCCGGCAAGGACGAAATCGCGCAGGTGGCGACAATCTCCTCGCAGGATGCCGAGATCGGCGGCCTTATCGCTGACGCATTCGACAAGGTCGGCAAGGACGGCGTCATCTCCGTCGAGGAGTCGAGCACCACGTCGATGGAGCTCGAGTTCACCGAGGGCATGCAGTTCGACAAGGGCTACATCTCCCCGTACTTCGTCACCGACGCCGAGCGCATGGAGGCCGTGCTCGAGGATTCCCACATCCTGCTGGTGCAGAACAAGGTCAGCAGTGTCCAGGAGCTCCTGCCGCTGCTCGAGAAGGTCATGCAGACCGGCAAGCCGCTCACGATCATCGCCGAGGACGTCGAGGGCGAGGCGCTGTCGACTCTCGTCGTCAACCGCATCCGCGGCACCTTCCCGTCGGTCGCCATCAAGGCCCCGGCATTCGGTGATCGTCGCAAGGCGGTCCTGCAGGACATCGCGATCCTGACCGGTGCCACCGTCGTCTCGGCCGAGGTCGGCCTCAAGCTCGACCAGGTCGGACTCGAGGTTCTCGGCACCGCACGTCGCGTTGTCGTCACCAAGGACAACACCACGATCGTCGACGGCGGTGGCGATCACGCTGCTGTCGCTGACCGCGTGGCCCAGATCAAGAGCGAGGTCGAGCGCACCGATTCCGACTGGGATCGCGAGAAGCTCGCCGAGCGCCTGGCCAAGCTCAGCGGTGGCGTCGTCGTCATCAAGGTCGGCGCTCACACCGAGGTCGAGCTCAAGGAGAAGAAGCACCGCATCGAGGATGCCGTCTCCGCGACGCGCGCCGCGATCGAGGAGGGCATCGTCTCCGGCGGCGGCAGCGCACTCGTGCAGGCTGTTGCAGTGCTCAAGGACGACCTCGGCCTCACTGGCGACGAGGCCACCGGCGTCGGCATCGTCCGTCGCTCGGCCGTCGAGCCGCTGCGCTGGATCGCCGAGAATGCCGGCGAGCAGGGCTACGTCGTCGTCTCGAAGGTCGCCGAGCTTCCTGCCGGCCAGGGCCTCAACGCTGCGACCGGCGAGTACGTCGATCTCATCGCGGCCGGTGTCATCGACCCGGTCAAGGTCACTCGCTCGGCACTGCAGAACGCTGCGTCGATCGCCGCGATGCTGCTGACCACCGAGGCCCTCGTGGTCGAGAAGAAGGAAGAGGAGCCGGCTGACGCAGGTCACGGTCACGGCCACTCGCATCACGGCCACTCGCACTAGTCACCACAAATGAGGAAGCCCCGAGCCGATGGCTCGGGGCTTCCTCATGCTCGGGACGTGAACTAGGCGGAGACGCGATCCTCGGACTTCGCGGCCGGTGCCGGGATGAAGGTCTGGGCGCTGATGCGACGGCGGCTGTAGATCGCCTCGCGCTCCTCTTCCGTCATGCCGCCCCAGACGCCGTAGGGCTCGCGCACCGAGAGGGCGTGAGCTGCGCACTCGGTGATGACGGGGCAGCGGTTGCAGAGGGCCTTGGCGGCGTTCTGACGGTTCTCTCGAGCAGCTCCGCGCTCACCCTCGGGATGGAAGAAGATGTTCGGATCCTCCCCACGGCAGACTCCGTCCATCTGCCAGTCCCAGATATCGGCGTTGGGGCCGGGGAGCCGTGATACGTCTGCCATGTCTTCCTCCAGGGGGTCGATCCTGCGGTTTTTGTGAGGCGTTCCGTTCGTGTGCTCACACTCTATAAACCGCTTCATAAGTTGGTCAAGTCCTTTCACTTGAATAATTTTTGAACTAGGCCACTCCTCAAGATGCATAACCGGGCAGACCCCAGGAGAATGACCCCTATGACCGCTGAATCCCTGGCCGAGCCGGGCCTGACCGTCGCCGCGGTCGCCCGCCGCCTCGGGATCGCCCCGGCCACGCTGCGCACCTGGGATCGCCGCTACGGGCTGGGCCCCTCCGAGCATTCGGCCGGTTCCCACCGCCGTTACTCGTCAGCAGACCTCGCCCGACTCGAGCACATGCGCAGGCTCGTGGTCAGCGGTGTTGCCCCATCTGAGGCCGCAGCCGCCTGCCTGACCCTGACCGAGATCGAGCCCACCACGCCCCCGACCGGGGGAGGCGCGGTGATCCCTACGCCCGGCGCCTCAGCGGCAGCCCGCGGCCTGGCCCGGGCGGCACGGGCCCTCGACGGTGAGTCCTGCGTGCGCATCATCCGTGAATCCCTCGACTCCGTCGGGGTCATCGTCACCTGGGAATCCCTGCTCGCCCCCGTGCTCATCGGCATCGGAGACGCCTGGGAGGCCAACGGGGCAGGCGTTGACGTCGAGCACATCCTGAGCGACTCCATCGAGTTCACCCTGGCCACTCGGGCTCGCGAGGTCGTCTCGCCTCGCGAGATCACCGGCGTCCTGCTGGCCAGCACCGATCGCGACGATCACACCCTTGCCCTCTGGGCGGTTGCGGCCGGCCTGGCCGAACGGGGCATCTGCGCACGCATGCTCGGACGACGCGTCCCGCTCGATGCCCTAGGCGATGCCATGAAGCGCACCGGCCCGGCCGTGGTCTTCCTGTGGTCGCAGATTCCCGGCTCCGCGGATGCCTCGGAGCTCGCGCAGCTGCCCGACATGCGGCCGGCTCCGACCGTCCTTATCGGCGGCCAGGGCTGGACAGGTGAGGCACCTGCGGGGGTAGAGCGCATGCTCAGCCTGGCCGAAACGGTCAGCCGAATCGCGCAGGTCGTGGGGCGATAGCCTTAGGGCATCACCTCTATCTGCATCGGAGTCGCATGGATCCCCGCCAAGGCCTGCCGGAGAAGTTCGCCTACCTGGGGCTGACCTACGACGACGTCCTGCTCCTGCCGGGTGAATCAGATGTCGTGCCCAGTGAGGTCGACACCACCTCGAAGGTCACGCGCAATATCTCCGTGAAGATGCCGCTGGTCTCCAGCGCGATGGACACCGTCACCGAGGCCCGGATGGCCATCGCGATGGCGCGACAGGGCGGCGTCGGTGTGCTGCACCGCAACCTGCCGATCGAGGATCAGGCCGCCCAGGTTGATCTCGTGAAGCGCTCCGAGGCCGGCATGGTGAACAACCCCGTGACCTGCCTGCCCAACGACACCCTTGGCGACGTCGACCGCCTCTGCGGGCGCTACCGCATCTCGGGCGTTCCGGTCATCGATACCGACGGCAAGCTCGTCGGCATCGTCACCAACCGCGACATGCGCTTCGAGGATGACATGAGCGTGCCGGTGTCGAAGGTCATGACCCCGATGCCGCTGGTCACCGCACCGATGGGCATCGCCCCCGATGATGCACTCGCGATCCTCGCGCAGCGCAAGGTTGAGAAGCTTCCGCTCGTCGATGCTGACGGGCGCCTGCGCGGCCTGTTCACCGTCAAGGACTTCGTCAAGAGCGACAAGTACCCGCACGCCACCAAGGATGCCGACGGCCGACTCGTCGTGGGCGCAGCAGTAGGCGTCGGCGAGGACTCCGAGCGTCGTGCGCACGCACTCGTCGAGGCAGGTGTCGACTTCCTGATCGTCGACACCGCTCACGGCCACTCGCGAGCCGTCATCGAGATGGTTCGCCTGCTGAAGAAGAGCACCAAGATCGACATCGTCGGCGGCAATGTCGCCACCCGCGCCGCCGCGCAGGCACTCGTCGATGCGGGAGCCGACGGCATCAAGGTAGGCGTAGGCCCGGGCTCGATCTGCACCACGCGCATCGTGGCCGGCGTGGGCGTGCCCCAGGTCTCGGCGATCTACGAGGCCTCGCTCGCTGCGCGCCCGGCCGGCGTTCCGGTGATCGGCGACGGTGGCCTGCAGTACTCCGGTGACATCGCCAAGGCGCTCGTCGCCGGCGCCGACACCGTGATGCTCGGCTCGCTGCTCGCCGGCTGCGAAGAAGCACCCGGTGATGTCGTGTTCGTCAACGGCAAGCAGTTCAAGTCGTATCGCGGCATGGGCTCACTCGGTGCGATGCAGTCGCGCGGCCAGGCCCGCTCGTACAGCAAGGACCGCTATTTCCAGGATGACGTCCTCAGCGATGACAAGCTCGTGCCCGAGGGCATTGAGGGTGTCGTGGCCTACCGCGGCCCGCTGAACAATGTCGCGCATCAGCTCGTCGGCGGCCTTCGTGCCTCGATGGGCTACTCCGGTGCGGCCACCATCCCCGAGCTCCACGAGAAGGGCGCCTTCGTGCGCATCACCGCCGCCGGTCTTCGCGAGAGTCATCCGCACGACGTGCAGATGACCATCGAGGCCCCCAACTACTCCAGCCGATAGGACCCCATGTCTGACATCCTGATTGGCGGGGCGAAGCGCGCCCGCCGTGCG
>JBJSWO010000014.1:0-18245 GCA_046085905.1 Actinomycetes bacterium
GGTGGCGCGCCACACGGTGACGCGTTCATCCGAGTGCGAGATCAGGCGCGAGCCCACCACCATCGACACGATGATCAGCGCAACGCCGAGCCACAGCCGACCATCGCGCCAGCGCGTGCGTATGAGCCTTCGCGCAGTCTCCTGCTTCATGTAGGTCCTTCCGTCGATTCGGGACAGCATCGGCTACTCGGCGCAATCGGCGAAATGGTTATCCACAGTTGTCGGCGACCCCTGTCCTTAAGCGGCGCTGAATGCAGAGAATGACGCGTGCGCTTCCTGACCCTCGCTGATGTCTCCGAGATCCTGAACATCTCCGCAGCGCAGGCCTATGCGCTCGTGCGAAACGGCGAGCTCCCGGCAATCAAGGTGGGTGGCCGGGGGCAATGGCGCGTCGAGGCCGCCGAGCTCGAGAGCTATATCGCTCGCATGTATGAGCAGACCCGCGAATTCGTCTCTGCCCACCCCTTCGGGCGCGATGAGGCCTTCATCGACTGATGATCGCCTTGCGAATAGCGGAGTACAGGACCACCAGGCTCCCGCCTTCGCTGTCGTGCAGATCGAGATGATCGCTTCCGACGGAGTCGACCCAGGCGGCCACGCATCGTCCGTCACTGAGCGTGAATCGAATCAGAACCGAATCGGACCACTCTCGCATCACGGTTGACCAGGTGACTCGCGCCAGAGGCAGCTGCTGATGCTCGGCTCTCAGTGCCCTCGGAAGCCCTTCGACGCTCATCAATGATCCGACTGCCACGGCCGTGATCTGGCCGTGGCTCTCGATGACCACGACCTCCGCACCCGCGGCTCGCACAGTGCCCGACAGTCGCTCACCGGGCAGATGAACACCGATCGCCAGGCCAACGGCCACTTCGAGTCGATCGGCAAGGCGCGAGCGCCTTCTTTCAGCCTCGGCGATCGCCAGCGCATCGAAGACCATGTCGTGATCGTGCTGCGACTGGAGCCGACTGGCCTCCTGCGCCAGGACGTCGTTCAACACCTCGACCGGATCACGTGCCATCGCATGCCTTTCCATGAATCCGCATGCACACCAATGAATTTCATCCGTGTGATCAGCGTTGATGGAAAGTCTCGAGCCGATATACGCGTGAGCAAAGCAGTTATCCACAGATGGTTCGTCGGCATTGCGAGCGAACGCAAGCGTCGACTACACAAGGCAAACACAGGTAAACACCACAACCTCGATCCGCGACCCCCGACGCGGTCGTCCTCCTAAGGAGAACGTCCGTGAGCACGATGACCGCTGCAGTACCCGTCCCCGCACGCACCCGACACCTGTCCGTTGTCCGGAGTGAGCAACTCGCCCTTCCCCTGACCTGGGATATCAGTCCCGGCGTTCCCGCGGTTCCCGGAATTCCCCGGCATCTGCGCGTAGTCGGCGATCCCGGCACGTACGACACAGGCGGGCTGGAGAAACTCGAGGTTGCCTGGGTTGCCCGCATGGCCCGGGCCATCGGCGAGGTGGCCGCCGGCGTCCGGCCGGCCACCCAACTCAGCCGCTGGGTCGAACGCCATCAGCTCGAGCGCCTGGCCGATCGAGGTGCTGCCATGCGTCGGCATCCGAGTGCGAGAAGTGAGCACCAATGGCGCACCGTGCGTTCCGTGCGCCTGTGCCCGGTCGCCGATGGGATCGTCGAGACCTCAGCCGTGCTCGTCGGCGAAAGCCGCTCGCGAGCGATCGCCATTCGGTTCGAGGCCGTGAGCGGCCGCTGGCTGGTCACCGCAGCGGCTCTGGTCTAGACCGGGCCCTTCCCCGGAAATGCCCCGAAGCGGAGAGGCGTAAACCAGTTGAGCTCTGTACATACGCACGGTCTTGCACTACGACCGTGACTTCGACCTGATCGCCGAATGCACAGGGCAGCCGACCGAGTGGGTCGTAGCCCGGGGCGAGATCGACTAGCTGCGCTTGCGGTTCTCGCGCTCGAGACGACGACGTTCTGCACGGCTGGCGTTGGGGTCGATCTCGATGATGCCACCGTCGACCGACTCCATCTCGCCGTGCTCGACTCCGCCATCCTCGCTGGGTGCGGTGTACTCGAGATGCTGCGGACGCGTCGGAGCCAGGCCCTTGGCGGAGATCTCCGGCACTGCCTGCGGTGCGGCATCGAGCTGAACCTCGTCAGCCTCGGGTGCGTTGACCTGCACCTCGACGTTGAACAGGTAGCCGACGGTCTCCTCCTTGATGGCATCCATCATCGCCGTGAAGAGGTCGTAGCCCTCGCGCTGGTACTCAATGAGCGGATCACGCTGGGCCATGGCGCGCAGGCCGATACCATCTCGCAGGTAGTCCATCTCGTACAGATGCTCACGCCACTTGCGATCGAGCACCGAGAGGATCACGCGACGCTCGAGCTCGCGCGTGACCTCGTCGCCGAGTGCCTCCTCGCGCATGTCGTATGCGTACTGCGCATCCTCCTTGAGTTCGGCCACGAGGTAGTCAGCGGTGAGACCGGCACGGTCGCCGCCGGCGGCTTCCTCGAGCTCGGCGATGGTCACCGTGACGGGGTAGAGCTGCTTGAGCGCTGACCACAGGCCGTCGAGATCCCAGTCCTCGGGATAGCCCTCGGCCGTGGCGGCACGCACGTAGCTGACCACCGTGTCGCTGATGAACTCGCGCACCTGCTCCTCGATGTCCTCGCCCTCGAGAACGCGGCGGCGCTCGTCGTAGATGACCAGGCGCTGGCGATTGAGAACATCGTCGTACTTGAGAACGTCCTTGCGAATCTCGAAATTCTGCGACTCGACCTGCGACTGAGCGGACCGAATGGCGTTCGAGACCATCTTCGCCTCGATCGGCACGTCGTCCGGAACGTTGAAGCGTCGGAGGAAGGCGTCGACCATGTCGGCCTTGAACAGGCGCATGAGGTCATCCTCGAGAGAGAGGTAGAACTGGGTCTCGCCCGGATCACCCTGACGACCGGAACGACCGCGCAGCTGATTGTCGATGCGACGCGACTCGTGACGCTCTGTCGCGAGCACGTAGAGGCCGCCGAGTCCGACGACCTCTTCATGCTCCGCTGCCACGGAGGCCTTGGCCTTCTCGAGCGCTGCGGGCCACGCAGCCTCGTAGCCCTCGGGATCCTCGACAGGCGAGAGCCCCTGCTGGGCCAGGGCGGCAGCGGCCATCGCCTCGGAGTTGCCACCGAGCATGATGTCGGTGCCTCGACCGGCCATGTTTGTCGCCACGGTCACAGCACCCTTGCGACCTGCCTGCGCGACGATTGCAGCCTCGCGATCATTGGCCTTGGCGTTCAGCACCTCGTGCGGCACACCGCTCTGGCGGAGCAGCTTCGAGAGGTGCTCCGACTTCTCGACGCTGGTGGTGCCCACCAGAACAGGCTGGCCCTTGGCATGACGCTCGACGATGTCGGCGATCACCGCCTTGTACTTGGCATCCTCGACGCGGTAGATCAGGTCGGAGTTGTCGATGCGCTGCATCGGGCGGTTGGTCGGGATCGGCACGACGCCGAGGTTGTAGATCTGGTTGAACTCCGCGGCCTCTGTCATGGCCGTTCCGGTCATGCCGGAGAGCTTCGAGTACAGGCGGAAGAAGTTCTGCAGGGTGATGGTGGCGAGGGTCTGGTTCTCGGCCTTGATCTCCACACCTTCCTTCGCCTCGATGGCCTGGTGAAGGCCTTCGTTGTAGCGGCGGCCGGCGAGGATACGCCCGGTGTGCTCGTCGACGATCAGGATCTCGCCGTCGATGATGACGTAATCGCGGTCCTTCTTGAAGAGTTCCTTGGCGCGGATGGCACTGTTGAGGAATCCGACGAGCGGGGTGTTCACGGTGTCGTAGAGATTGTCGATACCGAGTTGATCCTCGACCTTGTCGATAGCGGCCTCGAGCACGCCGACCGTCTTCTTCTTCTCGTCGACCTCGTAATCCTCGTCGCGCTTGAGCATGCTGACGATGCGCGCGAACTCGGCGTACCAGTCATTGGCCTGATCGGCCGGGCCGCTGATGATCAGCGGCGTGCGTGCCTCGTCGATGAGGATGGAGTCGACCTCGTCGACCACGGCGAAGTTATGACCGCGCTGAACGAGCTCCTCGCGACTCCAGGCCATGTTGTCGCGCAGGTAGTCGAAGCCGAACTCGTTGTTCGTGCCGTAGGTGATGTCGGCGTCATAGGCAACGCGGCGCTCCGCCGGGGTCATGTTCGACAGGATCACGCCGACGGACAGGCCCAGGAACCGGTGAACTCGACCCATCCACTCAGAGTCGCGCTCAGCCAGGTAGTCGTTCACCGTGACGACGTGCACGCCCTTGCCGGAGATCGCATTGAGGTAGGAGGGCAGGGTGGCCACCAGGGTCTTGCCCTCACCCGTGCGCATCTCGGCGATGTTGCCGAGGTGCAGTGCGGCACCGCCCATGATCTGGACGTCGTAGTGGCGCTGGCCGAGCGTGCGGCGCGACGCCTCGCGCACCGTGGCGAAGGCCTCGGGCATGAGGTCATCGAGCGACTCGCCACCCTCGTAGCGCTTGCGGTACTCGTCGGTCAGGGCACGAAGTTCATCGTCGGTCAGGCTCGTGAACTCCGACTCGAGGGAATTGACGGCGTCCTTGATGGCCTCGAGCTTGCGGAGGATCTTGCCCTCGCCAGCGCGGAGGATCTTGTCGAACATGCCCACGGTGTTGAGCCCTTTCAGGTGGCGTACCCGGCGAAGTGACTCTCGACACGTGCGGGCCGGGCCTCACTCGGCCCTGCCCCATCGTAGTTGGTCATGCCAGACTGCCGATGTGCCGCCTGAGACCCCACCGATCCTCAGCGACGGCCGCCTAACCCTGCGGCCGCCGGTCTCCTCGGACGCCTTCGACATCCTCGAGGGCTGCCAGGACCCTGAGGTCATCCGCTGGACCAGCGTGCCTAGCCCCTATGACATCGCCGACGCCCGGGCCTTCCTCAATGACCGCCTTACCCCGACCCAGTGGTGGCGCACACCCACGTGGGTGATCACCGAAGGGGAAAACCGCTGGATCGGCACGGTGGACCTGCGGCCTGACGGTCTCGGTGCTGCGGAAATCGGCTACATGGTCGCCCTGGGGCACCGAGGGCGTGGCGTGGGCACTGCCGCGATTCGACTGGTCTGCACATGGGCACTTCATCAGTGGGACCAGCAGGTGATCACCTGGCGGGCGATGGTCGGAAACGTTGCCTCTCGCGCACTCGCCGAAGCAGTGGGCTTCCGGATTCACGCCGATGTCGCCCGACTGGCCCTGGCCGATCGCGGGGGGCGCGTCGACGCCTGGATCGGCGAGCTCCTGCCCGCTGACCTGGTCGCCGCACCGACGCCGACCTCTTCGTCCACGAGGCCATCGCTCGCGGCTCGCGCGAAATCGCCCGCAATCGCACTGACCCGAAGGGAGCAGCAGGTCCTGGATCTTCTCGCTGCCGGCGAGCCGAATCGGGCGATCGCGACCTCGCTCGGGATCAGCGAGAACACCGTGAAGAACCACGTTCGCGCACTTCTCGAGAAACTCCATGCCCGTTCGCGCACCGATGCTGTCGTGCGTGGCGTGGGCCTGGGCCTGACCCGAATTCCCGGCTGATGTCCCCAGGGCGGCAGACCATCCACCACTGACCCGCGCGGCGTTCGCGGTGACTGAGCACCAGCCATCCTTCCCTCATGCCGAACTGGCGCTCGCTTCGCGATGACCTCGCCGATCTCGTACTTGCACGCGCGTGCGCAGGCTGCGAGACCGCCGGAACCGTGCTGTGCGCCTCCTGCCGGACATGGTTGACGCATGAGCCGAGGGCAATCGCCCTTCCCGATGGCACCTGGGCTCAGGCGGGCGCGGCGTACACCGGAATCGGACGAGATGTTGTCCTCGCGCACAAGGAGCGTGGCTGGCATGCACTCACGCCGATGCTCGGAATCCTGCTCGCCAGGGCAGTCACCACGATCACCGATCAGCCAGTGGTCCTGGTGCCCATCCCCCCGCACTCGACATCACTTGCCCTGCGCGGGACCGACCCACTCGCGGACATCACTCGTGCTGCCGTCCGAGGCCTCCACTCGATCGGGCAGCACGCGACGCAGGCAGAACTGCTCGTGCGCGCCCGTGATCACGGAGCGCTGAAAGAACTGGACCGCCACTCGCGCGCTCGTGCCGTGCGATCGGCTTTTGCCGTGAATCCGCGAAGACGTAGGCCGCTGGGAGCGATCGTGGTCGTCGACGACGTCATCACGACCGGAAGCACCCTTGTCGAGGCGCGTCAGGCACTCCTGTCAGGCGGGATCGAGGTCACCGGCGCCGCGGCAGTGGCGAGTACGCCACTGCATCATGCTCGGCCCTAGCCGGGGTAGGTCGGTGCGACTCCGCTGGTGCGCGGCAGCCACGCGCCGCCGAGGACCTCGAACACCTTGCCTTCCGCGCTGCCCATCAGGTGCGGCAGCCCGGGCGCCGCCGCAATGCTGACAGCGCCGGGCACGCCACCCTCATCGACGACCGATCCGTCGGCCAGGTTCACCGTGTAGGACTGCAGTTCGCTGCCACCCATATTGCCGAGCACGAGCAACTCATCGGCATTCGCCCATGCGACGTCGACAACGGATGTCAGCTGCTTCTCCACTCGAATGGGCTCCGACACCGTCAGGTCGGAACTCGAGGCAGGACCGCCACTCGTCACGCGAGCCAGGAGCAGGCGGGTGCGAGCACCGGTGCGCACGACGAGTGCGACGCGGGCACCATCGCGAGCCGGGATTGCAGCGAGCACGAAGGAGCGCTTCGGAAGCCCACTGACAGTGATCGGCGTGACAACCCCGCGCTCATCAACGGACGTCAGGCCCTTGCCCGCGGCCACTGCCCACAGGGAACCGTTGGGTCCGAATGCCGGCGCGCTTGCCGCGCCGCCCAGATCTATGCGCTGGCGCGATGCTCGCGAGGTCATGAGCGTGCGAATCAGATTGCCCTTGGTGTCGATCCCCGCAAGCGTCGTGTTGTCGCCCGACACCGCGATGTCGAGGAAGTCGGTCTTGCCTGCAGGGCCAGGAACGGGAGATGTCCCCTCGCCCGTCAACGTCACGGTACCGGCAGTCTGCGCGACGTATCCGGTTGCACCCACTGGCATGGCATCCGGATTCACCTCCGGCCAGGCATCACGCGGCTGCGGGGATGCGACACCGGGGACGAGGAAGGGCTCCCCCGCCGCGGTGATACTCACCGAGTCGACATCGGACAGCTGAGCCAAGGTCCAGACCAGCTGTTCTGAGAGTGAGACACGTGCCTCGTCACTCGCCAGCCGCGCACTCCGATTGAGGTCGACCTGGGCCACACCGCCCACCACTGGCACCGACTCGAGATTCAGGCGCACGCCGTCAGGAAATCCGGTGCGCACGGCGGGCTGCAGCCATTCACTCGGCCCGGCCAGCAGGTAGCGCGTCAGCGTGGTGGCCTGAGCGGGCCCGTACACGGGAATCAATCGCGGATCAGGCACCAGGTGCGTGAAGGAAGTATTGAAGAAGTAGACCGCGAGCGAGCGGAAGGTGCGCTCGACATCGGGCTGCGAGAGCACGAGACCGGACGGCAGGCTGCTGATGCGCCATTCGCCCTCGACCTGGATGACGTCGTAGCCGACCAGCAGGGTGGCACCGGCCTCACTGACCCGATAGGAGCCATTCACACTGATGGTCGCGGCCTGGGAGGCCGCGAAGCTGACCACGCGTCCGGTCTCGGTGAGAGTGCCGCTGCCCTCGAATACACGCACGACGGTGGAAGGGTCCCACGTGTCACTGGCCTCCTTGGTCAGGTACTGGCGTGCGACGAAGTGGTCTCCCTCGAACGAGGCTGAGGCATCAAGGAAGCCCTGGATCAACTGGCTCGGCGTCATCCCCGCCGATGGCGGACGGGCGATGACTCGGATGAATTGGTCGTTCGTGCCGCCACTGACCTTCTCGCCCTGCTGGATCGGGCCGGAGGTGGGCACCTGCGCGGTGAGAGTCGTCGAGAGATTTCCGCATGCCGCGAGAAGGAGCCCAAGGGCGGCGGCGAGTGCGAGAGTCAGTGCCCGTCTCATGACTTCCTCGCACTGTCGATGATGTAGCCCCGTTCTGATGGATCCGCCTCTCGGCGCACCAGTCGAGTCTTGCCTGAGTCCTCGGCGGGAATCACGTCATTCTCCTCCGGATCGAGCGGGAGGGGCGACTCGATAATCGAGACTCGAGCCGAACGAGGCAGCGTCAGGCGGAAGCATGCTCCGTGACCGGGCTCCCCCCAGGCTTCGAGCCAGCCGCGATGAAGCCGCGCATCCTCGAAGGCGATCGACAGACCGAGTCCGGTGCCACCCGTCGTACGGGCGCGTGCCGGGTCGGCGCGCCAGAATCGGTTGAACACCAGAGCGGCTTCCCCCGGTCGCAAGCCCACTCCGTAGTCACGCACCGTCACGGCGACCGCAGCCTCGTTCACGTCGATGACAACGTCAACGCCCTTGCGATCGCTGTGCTCGATCGCATTGTCGAGCAGATTGCGAAGGATGCGCTCGATTCGACGGGCATCCGCCTCAATCCGGTAGTCATGCGTGCCGCCGAACATTCGGACGGAGGTTCCGCACTTATCTGCCAGGGGAATCGATGCCTCGACAACCCGGCGCACGATGCCGCGGAAGTCGACGGAGTCGAGTTCGAGCACCGCTGCTCCCGCATCGAAGCGGGAGATCTCGAGTAGATCGCTGAGCAGCACCTCGAAGCGATCGATCTGCGTCTGCAGGAGCTCAGCGGCCCGCGCAGTCGGCGCATCGAATGAGCTCCGCTCCTCGAACATGAGGTCAGCTGCCATGCGAATCGTGGTCAGCGGCGTGCGCAGCTCATGCGAGACATCGGAGACGAATCGTTGCTGCACGCGGGAAAGATTCTCCAGCTGGCCGATCTGCTCGCCAATGCTCGCTGCCATCTCGTTGAATGATGCGGCCAGCTGCGCGAGGTCGTCGGCGCCCTTGACCTGCATGCGCTCTTCGAAGTTCCCGTCCGAGAATCGTCGCGCGGTCGCCGCAGCCGCACGCACGGGGTTGACCACCTGCCGGGTCACCAGCCAGGCGACGAAGACCAGCAGGCCGACCAGCAGCAGGCCCGTTCCGACCACGGCACTCTTCACGAGGTCAAGGGTCTGCTGCTCCTGTGCCAGCGGGAACAGGTAGTAGAGCTCGTAGGGGCCGACACCGGAGATCGTGATGGGTGCGCCGACCACGAGACCGGGCTCGGCTCGGCCATCGAGGTAGCTGATCGACGTGTATGTCCACGACTCGCGCTGCGTCTCGGTCACCGCGTCGCGAAGATCGAGCGGCACCGATGCCACGGAGACGAGATTGGTGCCGCGCTCAGGGGCGCTCACCCCGGGATTCGACGACAGCAGCAGGACCTCGTAGTTACCCGGCGCACCCGCACGCGAGGCGAGTGCCGTCACGACGGTGTCGACGAGACGCGACGGAGCCGGAGCCGCCGCACCAGTGGAGGCTGCATCGAGGAGTCGCTGCGCGTCAGCGAGACCGGCACTGGCCTCGGCCACAGAGAGCGACTCCTTGGCGTTGAGCAGGCCGGTGGTCACGCGCGACAGGAGGGAGAAGCCAAGGACACCCATCGCGAGCATGGACAGCACCAGGGTGGTGGTGGTGATGCGGACGAGCAGTGAGCCTGTCCAGACCTGGCGAATCCAGCGGGGCCCGGCCAGCAGCAGGTCGGAGAGACGCATGAGCCGGCTAGACCGCCGGGCCGGCCTTGTAGCCGACGCCTCTCACGGTCAGCACGACCTCGGGCTGATCAGGATCGTCCTCGATCTTGGCGCGCAGGCGCTGCACGTGCACGTTCACCAGGCGAGTGTCAGCGGCGTGCCGATATCCCCACACCTCCTGCAGCAGCACCTCACGCGTGAACACCTGGCCCGGCTTCTTCGCGAGGCACACGAGGAGATCGAATTCGAGCGGAGTCAGCGCGAGCGGAAGGCCGGCGCGCGTGACGGTGTGGGCGTTGACGTCGATCAGGAGATCGCCGATAGCCAGGGTCGAGGAGACGGAGTCATCATGGCGGCGAACGCGGGCGCGAATGCGTGCCACGAGCTCCTTGGGCTTGAACGGCTTGACGATGTAGTCATCAGCGCCTGCCTCGAGGCCGACGACGACGTCAACGGTGTCGCCTCGTGCGGTGAGCATGACGATCGGCACGCCGGAGTCCTGGCGGATCGCGCGGCAGATGTCGATGCCGTCCATGCCGGGAAGCATGAGATCGAGCAGGACGATGTCGGGTCGCGAGTCGCGGAACGCCTGCACTGCCTGGGCTCCGTCGGCGCAGAACACGGGCTCGAAGCCCTCTCCGCGCAGGACGATGCCGAGCATCTCGGAGAGTGCCGCGTCGTCATCGACGACGAGAACTCTGCCTCGGGCTATCGCGCTCATGTGCCTATCGTGTCATCCCGCCAGGCCTGCGGCGACAAGTACTGCGGCAGGGAGGTTATTGACGCAGTGAGCCACGATGCCCGCCCCCAGGGATCCGGTGCGCCAGCGCAGGAAGCCAAGGACAAGCCCGACTCCCCCGACGACCAGAATGCGGGCCGGCTCGAGGTGGAAGAGGGCGAAGACCAGGGCCGAGAGCGTGATCGTGACAACGGGGCCGAAGCCATGCTTGCGCAACCCGGCGAAGAGCAGCCCGCGAAAGGCGAGCTCCTCGACGACAGGTGCCCCGAAGGCCAGCATGAACGCGAAGAGCACCACGACCGGGCGCCCCGCGGCCTCAGTGAGCTCGGCCGCGACATCGCCCGCCGACGACGTGAACTCGCCGAAGAGGAGAGTGGAGAGCCCCGCGAGAGCGGCGGCGACCGCGAGCGAGATCACCCCGCCGATCAGGCCGAGGCCGACATCGCGCCAGGTGAGGCGAATTCCGAGATCGATCACCGGACCATTGCCGCGCCAGCGAGTGACGAGGAGTGGCCAGCCCGCGAGGGCCAGCCAGGGAACAAGTGTTCCGACCAGTAGCAGGACGGCCAGCGGCGCGTTGACTGCGGTGAGCACGAGTGTCACGAGGGCCACGAGAGCGACCGCGCCGCCGAGCATGATCCAGGCATCCCAGAGGCCCCAGCGCGGTGAGCGAAGCGGGCGCCCGGACTCCTCGGCGAGGATCACCGTGACAGGGCAGCCTGGGTAGTCGGCGGGCTTCGGCGGCGTCACGCTAGAACGCTATCGTCACCGTTCGTCATCCCGACGGGCCCGACCAGTGTGCCGCAACTAAAATGATCGAGTGACGAAGGCGATGCATCCCACGCGCGAGCGGCTCCTGCTGACCACTGTCGAGCTCATGGATACCGAGAATCCCGAGAAGGTCGGCGTGGAGATGGTGCTCGAGAAGTCGGGCATCTCGAAGGGCTCGCTCTACCACCACTTCGCGGACTTCCCCGCGCTTATCGAAGCGGCTCTCGTCTATCGCTTCCACCACGTGGTCGACACGTCGATTGCCCTCATCACGAACACCGTGGCGTCGGCAACCAGTCGCGAGGAGTTCTTCGCCGACATGCAGAAGATCACGGCGATCACGCATTCCCGCGAGATGACGGCAATCCGCTTCGAGCGGGCCCGTGCCCTGGGCCATGCCGGCACCTCCGATCGCTTCAAGGAGGCGCTCGGCATCGAGCAGCAGCGCCTGACCTATGCCTTCGCCGATCTCGTGCGCGAGGCCCAGAACCAGGGCTGGATCACGCCTGACATCGATCCGATGGCCACGGCAGTGTTCATCCAGGCCTACACGATCGGCAAGATCATCGACGAGGTCACGCCCGAGCCTGCCGATGAGCAGGCGTGGCTGAATCTCATCAACCGGATGATCGAGCGCACCTTCGCTCCGTGACGGCAAAAGGGCCGATGCCCGCGGCATCGACCCCTTTACGCGTGCGTCAGTTAGCCGACGATCCAGTGACCTAGGGCGTTGCTGTAGACCAGCGTGCGCGTGCACACCGCCCCTCCTGCGCCGCCGTTCATCCACTCGGCCCATGAGTTGCCCCAGCCGCCGCTGCCAGCGCCGCCCCAGTTCAGGACGATCGGAGCCGCAGCGTCACAGGTACCCGACGTGGGCATGCCGAACTGCTGCATCACGGGTGGTGGCGTCGGACCTGAATCAGGTGTGTTCACGTAGGTGCGAAACGCGAATCCCCAACTACTAGCCACCCAACCTGCTCCTGAGTTCACGCTTGAACCACCACCGGCGTACGAAGCTGTCGTCTCAAAGCCCCAGCTATAGGGATTGGCGAGATTCGTCGTGTCACTTAGGACGATCGCAAACTGGTCTCCAGGATTGACGGAGATCGGGGACGAGAAGGTGAAACTGACCCATTGCGCGCCCAAAGGGACGCTCGTGTAGGGCACAGAGGCCGTAGCGAGGTCCGCTCCGGTTGGCTGACCACTACTCACTGCCCGAATAGACGCGGTCAGGTCGCTTAGTGGGGTTCCAGCCCGGAAGACGCTGACTTCAATGGCACCCAGGGACCCCGACAACCCCGCCGTTACAATTTGTGCATATTCGCGGCCCGTGGTCATGTCGATAGCCGAATTCACGGTCGTGGATGACTGATCAAGTGTCGTGGCCGCTTGTGCGACACCACTCGAAACGCCGAATACGGCGAGGACTGAAAGCGCGACTGCGGTGATCCGAAGGTTTCTCATGCGCATGAGGATGGCGTGTTACCAGTCGTGTGAACACCCCATACCTGGTTGAGCCGATCCCGTCTAGGGATTCCCCTACTTCAAGAATTAATTGGGCTTCTGGGCCTGCCACGCAGAACGCTGGGGCGCCCTCAGAAGAGGACGCCCCAGCAGTTGAATCGGGAGTGCTTAGTAGCGGTACAGCTCCGGCTTGTACGGCCCGGCCACGTCGACACCGAGGTATTCGGCCTGCTGCTTGGTCAGCTCGGTGAGGCCAACGCCCAGTGCATCGAGGTGAAGTCGCGCGACCTTCTCGTCGAGCTCCTTGGGCAGCGTGTACACGCCGAGAGGGTACTGATCGAGCTTGGTGAAGAGCTCGATCTGGGCAAGCACCTGGTTCGTGAAGGAGTTGCTCATCACGAAGGAGGGGTGACCGGTGGCGTTACCGAGGTTCAGCAGGCGACCCTCGCTCAGCATGATGATCGAGTGACCGTCGGGGAAGGTGAACTCGTCAACCTGCGGCTTGATGGTCTTGCGCTTGATGCCGGGCAGATTGGTCAGGCCGGCCATGTCGATCTCGTTGTCGAAGTGACCGATGTTGCCGACGATTGCCTGGTGCTTCATCTTCGACATGTGATCGACAGTGATGACGTCGTAGCAGCCGGTGGCCGTGATGAAGATGTCGGCGATGTCAATGACATCCTCGAGCCTCGCGACCTGGTAGCCGTCCATTGCCGCCTGAAGGGCGCAGATCGGGTCAATCTCGGTGATGATGACGCGAGCGCCCTGGCCGCGCAGGGAGTCAGCCGAGCCCTTGCCGACGTCGCCGAAGCCGCACACGACCGCAACCTTGCCGCCGATCATGGTGTCGGTCGCGCGGTTGATGCCGTCGACGAGCGAGTGGCGGCAGCCGTACTTGTTGTCGAACTTGCTCTTGGTGACCGAGTCATTGACGTTGATCGCCGGGAACATCAGCGATCCTTCGCGCATCATCTCGTAGAGACGGTGGACACCGGTCGTGGTCTCCTCGGTGACGCCGAGAATGCCCTTGCCGATCTCAGTCCAGCGCGTCGGGTCCTCAGTCAGTGAGCGGCGCAGGGTCTCGAGGACGACTGCGTACTCCTCGGAGGTGCTGGCATCAGCGGTCGGCACGACGCCGGCTGCCTCGAACTCGGTGCCCTTGTGCACGAGCATCGTGGCGTCGCCACCGTCGTCGAGGATCATGTTCGGGCCCTTGCCATCCGGCCACATCAGGATCTGCTCGGTGCACCACCAGTACTCGGGGAGGGTCTCGCCCTTCCAGGCGTAGACCGGCACGCCATTGGGCTTGTCGACAGTGCCGTTCGGGCCGACGACCACTGCGGCAGCAGCGTGATCCTGGGTGGAGAAGATGTTGCAGGAGGCCCAGCGCACGTCGGCGCCGAGAGCGGTCAGCGTCTCGATCAGCACGGCGGTCTGGATGGTCATATGGAGGGAGCCGGTGATGCGAGCACCCTTGAGCGGCTTGCTGTCACCGAACTCGGCGCGCATGGCCATGAGGCCGGGCATCTCATGCTCGGCGAGACGGATCACGTCGCGGCCGAAGTCGGCCAGGGAGAGGTCGGCAACCTTGAAATCGGGGGTGCCATCGGACTTGAACACGGACATGCAGAACTCCTCGTGAATTCGGCTTACAGGGATTGGCGAACGTCACGAGGCTTCGTTGGTCCGCAGGCAACCCCGATTCTGCCAGATCCGAATGGATCCGACGAATCGGCGCACCGCCCCAAAGACCCTGGAATTCCTCGTGTTACGAGTGAGGGAAGGCGGGATTCGAGGGGAGGGTGAGGCTCACCTGGTTCCAACCCTCATCAGAGCGCGTTCTCTTGATTCGCCCCGACGAGATGCGCTGCATCCAGTCGGATCCGACTCCCCCGCCTGCATGGGAGACGAAAGCCGCACCGTTGTCGCTGACGACCAGTTCGAGCCCGTCAGCGCCCTGGCCCAAGGACACGTCGACAACGGTCGCCGAAGCATGGCGCGCGGCATTCGCGACGCACTCCTCGATGGCATCCAGGGCCAGGCGCGTGCTCGGCCCGGGCTGCACGGCGGCGTCGAGCGAGATGCGAACGTCGAGGATGCCCTTCCACGCCTCCGCAATCGACTGGAGTCGTTCCGCGGTCGAGCGTGCCGGCTGAGTCGGCGATTGGGTGGAATCGAGCGCCAATCGCGCATCGTCGAGCGCGCTCTGCGCCCGAGTCTGGTCGTTGGTCATGGCAGCTGTCTCGAGCTGAAGCGCAGCGGCCAGGAGCCTGGCCTGCACGGTGTTGTGGATGACGCTGGCCATCGAGTTCTCGGCGGCCCTGGTCTCGAGCATCTCCAGCTGCTCAGCCCAGTCATCACGCTCGAGTCGCTCTTGCAGCTCACGCAGGCTCGGCCCCCGTTCATCGAGAACTGCGCGAGCCGCGCAGCAGGTCAGTGTGAGGATCGGCGCCGTCACCACGAAGGCGAGCAGGGCGAAGAAGGGGACGTTGGTCTCGACGCGACTCGAGAGGAGGATCCAGGCACTGAGCAGCGGCAGAGTCAGCAGTGCGGCAATCGTGATGCTGCGCGAGAGGATTCCCGGCTTCGGCCGCAGGTAGCGCTCGGCAAGCAGCACAACCGCGCAGGCAATCCACTCGATGATCGCTGCCTGCACTCCCCAGCGCCAACCGAGCATGATGAGGGCACCGGTTGTCTCGACGAAGGCATAGAGCCCGAGCGCCCAGGTGAGCGGCACTGCGGTCAGGTAGGCCTTGCGCAGGAATCCACCTGTTGAGGGAGGTGCATCGAACTCCGGGTTCGGCTCGAACCACATCTCATGCACGAGCGGACGGATGCGCTCGTCGATCGCACGATGCAGCATGAGCGAGATTCGCGCATATTCCTCGGCATCGCCCACGTCGGCGCTCGCGAGAATCCCGCGGACCATGTCAGTGGTCTCCGACATCCGTGACTCGGCGTCCTGTCTCTTGCCGGCCGACCGACCCTCATCGAAAAGACGCATCTGCAGTTCGCGCATCACGATTTCGTCCAGAAGCACCTGACGAGCAGCCCGATATCCAGAGAGGGCCGAAAGGAAACCGCCGATCAGGACCAGCCAGACCGTGAAGATCACCGTCGAGCTGACAATTCGGCCGGCCGCACTCGTGCGGTCATCGACACCGAAGAGATGGAAGACGAGTACCACTCCGACTCCGCGAGCGGCTCCCGCGGCGGCCATGGTGACGAGTACGGCGATCGGCCTGGTGCCTCGCGAGACGGGGATCCGCATACGAATCGCGCTGCTGACCCACAGAACAAGGCCAAGCAGCCCCGTCGACACGATGCTGACGACGATCCACAGCAGCAGACCTCGTGGGATGGAGATGTCTTCGGGCAGGACGGTGAGAACGGCGAGAACGCTCGGAATGCTCACGAGCGAGAATGCGGTTCTGCCAATCCCGACGTCATCGAGCACGGCCCCCCGCCATGGAATGCGCTTGACCATCAGGTGCCCTGCGCCTCCACCTTGCCTGCCAACTGCAGATAAGCCCGCGCCAATCGCACTCGTTGGTTATGCGCACCGTCGCGCGGCACCTCGAAGACCTCGTAGAGCCGAGAGATGGTCTGCTCGATCGCCTTCACCGACACATTGCGCTGCTCTGCGATGGCCTGAGTGCTCAGGCCCTCGGCGATGCCCTGCAGCACCTCGAGCTGGATCTCGGTGAGCGAGGGCAATGCCGCCGCGGGCGTGGAGCGCCGTGCGACAGGTGTCTCCGCCGCAGCCTCAAGGCTGCTGATGACCTGCGAGAAGTCGTGGACGTCCTGCTTGCTCAAGTAGACCGTGCCGCGCGGCGGAGGAGTGACGCCCGGTCCCACCAGGCGCGGATCCCGATAGGTCGACAGGATCACGATGCCGATATCGGGCTGCCGGATGCGCAGGGCATGAGCCAGGTCGATGCCGGTGGGGCCGACTCCCAGGTCGAGATCGAGCAGGGCGACCGTGGGATTCGCCTCGCGCTGCAGTTCAAGGGCCTCACGGGCCGAACTGGCCCGGGCCACGACGTCCATGCGCTGATACTCGAGGGCATTGACGATGCTGGTCAGCGTGAAGGGATCGTTCTCGACGACGAGCACCCGGGTTCCGATCACGTCCCCATGCTCCTCCGTGAACGACCTCCATGCCAGGGTGGGCTAGGCATTCCCCTAGGAGGACGCCTGCCGGAGAGACACCGCTAGCCCGTGGCTCCCCGGTCGATGTCGGGTTCCAGGAAGACGAACTTCGCGGTCGGCACGGCCGCTCGCAGTTTTCCCTCGGCATCGTCGATGTCGTGGGCGATCTCGGCCCCGGTAGCCGAGTGGGCCACGGCGATCTTGGCGGCGACCAGCAGCTCATCCGGGCCGACATGAACGGTGCGCAGGTGAATCACTCGCAGCACGCCGTCACTGCTCTCGAGGGCAAGGCGGATGGCCTCGACCTCTTCGGGCAGGGCTGACTCCCCCACGAGCATTGCGGACATCTCCATCGCGAGGAACACGGCGATCACGACCAGCAGGATGCCGATGGCCATGGCGCCGATGCCGTCCCAGCGGCCATCACCGGTGATCACGGCCATGCTCACCCCGAAGAGCGCGAAGACTAGACCGACCAGCGCACCGGCATCCTCCAGAAGGATGACAGGAAGCTCGGGCTGGCGGGCATCCTTGAGGAAGCGCGGGAAGGAGCGCTTGCCACGCGAGTGATTGGCCTCCTGGATCGCGGTGCGGAGGGAGAAGGACTCGAGGATGATCGCCACGATCAGCACCAGGAAGGCAATCCAGGCATCGTTGAGTTCCTCAGGGTGCTGGATCTTGTGAATTCCCTCGTACAGCGAGAAGACGCCTCCGACGAGGAACAGGACGATCGAGACGATGAAGCCGTAGACGAATCGGCGTCGGCCGTAACCGAAGTTATGCCGTGCATCGGCCTTCTTCTTCGAGCGCTTGTTTCCGATCAGCAGCAGAATCTGGTTTCCCGAGTCAGCGAGAGAGTGAATCGCCTCCGACAGCATGGAGCTTGAGCCCGTGAAGGCGAAGGCGATGAACTTGCTTGCCGCGATGCCGAGGTTCGCCAACAGTGCGGCGATGACCGCCCTCATGCCGCCTTCGGTGCTCATGTCTCCCCTGTCGTGAGGTCGTGCGCGATGCTGCGATGGTGGTGCGGCGGATGACTCGACATCAGCGCTGGGTCGACTGCACCACAGCGACCAATCCGGCTGTCTCGACCCAGGCGTCGGGGTCAGCCGCGCCGATCACGGCTGCGGTGCCCTGCCGAAGCGAGATCTCGCCGATATCGCTATCGATGATCGCCTTGCCCTCGACGTTCACGACGATCCGGTACGCGCCCGTGGGCAGTTTCTCGCGACCGTCGCGCAGCAGGCGCACGACGAAGGGCGAGGCGGTGGGCCACAGGGTGTCGCCGAACTCGGCGCGCACGACTTGCGGTTCGAGGTCCAGGCGCAGCGCCTCGATCGCCCGATCGACGAACACGGGCTTGCCGGTAAGCCCCAGTCGAATGACATTGTCACTTGATGTCATTACCTCGACACCCGTGCCGCGAATGTAGCTGTGCGG
>JBJSWO010000015.1:0-8611 GCA_046085905.1 Actinomycetes bacterium
AGCGGTCGCGTCCGGTCGTCTGGGACGTGCTGGAGGAGGTCATCGCCGAGCATCCGGTGATGCTGAATCGCGCACCCACCCTGCACCGCCTCGGCATCCAGGCATTCGAGCCGCAGCTGATCGAGGGCAAGGCCATCCAGATTCACCCGCTCGTCTGCACCGCCTTCAACGCGGACTTCGACGGTGACCAGATGGCCGTGCACGTGCCGCTGTCCGCAGAGGCGCAGGCCGAGGCTCGCATCCTGATGCTCTCGAGCAACAACATCCTGTCGCCGGCACATGGTCGCCCGATCACGACGCCGACCCAGTACATGGTGCTCGGCATCTACTTCCTCACCTCGCAGGCCGAGGGCGCCATCGGCGAGGGCCGCGCGTTCTCGTCCATCTCCGAGGCGCTCATGGCATTCGACGCTCACAGCCTCTCGCTGCAGGCCGAGATCACCATCCGTCTCACCGATGGCCTGCCGCCCGAGGACTTCACCGCACCCGAGGGCTGGGTCGCCGGCGAGCCGTTCATGCTCAAGACGACCCTGGGCCGCGCACTCTTCAACGAGGCGCTGCCGGCCGACTACCCGTTCGTGAACAAGCAGGTCGACAAGAAGGTTCTCGGCCAGACCGTGAACCAGCTCGCCGAGCTTTACGCGAAGGTCGACGTTGCCGACACCCTCGATCGCCTGAAGGCTCTCGGCTTCCACTGGGCCACCCGCTCGGGCGTCACGATCTCCATCTCCGATGTCGTCACTCCGCCCCGCAAGGCAGAGCTGCTCGGTGTCTCGGAGGAGAAGGCCGACAAGGTGCAGAAGCAGTACGAGCTTGGTCTCATCACCGACTCCGAGCGTCGCCAGGAGCTCATCGAGATCTGGACCCGCGCAACCGATGAGGTTGCCAAGGCCATGTTCGAGAACTTCCCGCGCACCAACCCGGTCTACATGATGGTCGACTCGGGTGCTCGCGGTAACTTCATGCAGGTTCGCCAGATCGCCGGCATGCGCGGCCTCGTGGCCAACCCGAAGGGCGAGATCATCCCGCGTCCGATCAAGTCCAACTTCCGCGAGGGCCTGTCGGTGCTCGAGTACTTCATCTCGACCCACGGCGCGCGCAAGGGTCTTGCCGATACCGCACTTCGTACCGCTGACTCGGGTTACCTGACCCGTCGTCTGGTCGACGTCTCGCAGGATGTCATCATCCGCGAGGTCGACTGCGGCACTGAGCGCGGCAATGAGCTCGCCCTGGCCGAGATGGTCGACGGCAAGCTCGTGGCATTCGACACCATCGACACTTCGGCAGCGACTCGCACGCTCGCTCGCGATGTCGAGGTCGACGGCAAGGTCATCGCGACTGCCGGCGAGGAGCTCACGACCCCGCGTCTCGAGGAACTCGTCGAGCAGGGTGCGCAGACCATCCGCGTGCGCTCGGTCCTGACCTGCGAGAGCAAGGTCGGAACCTGTGCCATGTGCTACGGCAAGTCGATGGCAACCGGCAAGCTGGTTGATGTCGGCGAGGCCATCGGCATCATCGCTGCTCAGTCGATCGGCGAGCCCGGTACCCAGCTGACGATGCGTACTTTCCACACCGGCGGTGTGGCAGGCGACGACATCACGCACGGTCTGCCGCGTATCGTCGAGCTCTTCGAGGCCCGCACTCCCAAGGGTGTTGCCCCGATCAGCGAGGTCACCGGTCGCGTGCGCATCGATGACACCGACAAGACCCGCAAGATCGTCGTCATTCCCGACGACGGTTCCGAGGAGATCGCCCAGCCGGTGTCGAAGCGCTCGAAGCTTCTCGTCGAGGACGGCCAGCACGTGCAGGTCGGGCAGCAGCTCATCGCAGGTGCTGTCGATCCCAAGCAGGTCCTTCGCATCCTCGGCCAGCGCCAGGTGCAGCTGCACCTCGTTGACCAGGTGCAGGAGGTCTACCGCTCGCAGGGCGTGTCGATCCACGACAAGCACATCGAGGTCATCGTTCGCCAGATGCTCAAGCGCATCACCATTATCGACTCGGGCGATTCCGAGTTCCTTGCCGGTGAGCTCGTCGAGCGCGGTGCCTTCGAGACCGAGAACCGACGCGTCGTCTCCGAGGGTGGCACTCCCGCCTCGGGTCGTCCGGAGCTCATGGGCATCACCAAGGCCTCGCTCGCAACCGAGTCGTGGCTGTCGGCGGCCTCCTTCCAGGAGACCACCCGCGTGCTCACCGATGCCGCGATTCACGCCAAGAGCGATCCGCTGCTCGGCCTGAAGGAGAACGTCATCCTGGGCAAGCTCATCCCTGCGGGTACCGGCATGCCGATCTACCGCAACGTCAAGGTCGAGCCGACAGAGGAGGCCAAGGCTGCCATGTACGCCTCGTTCTCCGGCTACGACGACCTGGAGTACAGCGCCTTCGGCGCCTCAACCGGTGCCGCTGTTCCCCTGGAAGAGTTCGACTTCCGCGGGTACAACAACTAAGACAGGCCGGTCAAGGAGGGCACCCGCGCACGCGGGTGCCCTCCTTGCATGCAGGCAGATTGTTCTCCCGCTATTCGCGATGTCCATGGTGTGCAAGGCAGGCCAGACCTGTAGCCTGACCACCTCAGACAGGCCCATCCCCAGCATTTCGAGGAGTCCTCAGTGACCACCGTCATCTCCATCCACTCCTTCCGAGGCGGCACGGGCAAGAGCAACACGACCTCGAACCTCGCGGGGCAGCTCGCATCGATGGGTCACCGCGTCGGAGTCGTCGACACCGATATCCAGAGTCCTGGAATTCACGTCCTCTTCGGTTTCTCCGATGACCTCGACAACACCCTCAACGACTACCTCTGGGGCAAGATGCCCATCAAGGATGCCGCTCACGATGTGACGTCCGTGATCGCGAGCACCACGACGGTGGCCCCGGGTGGAGCCCTGTACCTCGTTCCCTCCAGCATGAAGGCGGGCGATATCGCCAGAGTCCTGCGCGAGGGCTACGACGTGGGCACCCTCAATGACGGATTCCGTGATCTCGCCAAGGATCTTCAGCTCGACTATCTCCTGATCGACACGCATCCCGGACTCAACGAGGAGACCCTCCTGTCCATCACGATCAGTGACATCCTGCTGCTGATCCTTCGCCCTGATCGACAGGACTTCCAAGGCACGGCGGTCACGGTCGATATTGCCCGCAAGCTCGAGGTGCCGGCGCTGTTCCTGGTCGTGAACAAGGTTCCACGAGGCGTTGACACCGCGGACCTTCGTGCGCAGATGACGGCCGCTTACGCGTCGGAAACCGCCGCGATCCTGCCGCTGGCGGAGGAGGTCGTCCAGAACGCCTCCGCGGGCCTGTTCTCGCTCACTACTCCGGAGCACCCGTGGTCGGAGCAGATTCGTGTCATCGCTGACCGCGTCAGCTCGTAAGCCTGAGCATGACAGAGAATCCCGGCTCTGATCCCTGGGACTTCCTGCCGAGGCGGACCCAGCAATCTCCGGATGATTCATCCCCATCTGCCGCCGATGCCGATTCGGTTCCCGACTCCTCGGGGGCAGCAGGCAAAGCCGGCGCCGCCCAGGTGGCAGGGGAGCCTTCGGCGTCGGAGGATCCGTGGGGTTTCCTCGCGCAACGCAAGGCGAGCGTCGCCGCACGTGAGGATGCTGGTTCCATCCCGCCGGCTCAGGTCGAGAAGCGGGAGGCAGGTGAGTTCCGAGCCTCGATGGGCGGGGTGTCCCTGAAGCGCCGGGCCCTCCCGATCGCACTTGCACTTGCCCTGGTCTCGGTGGCCGGTTTCCTGACGGAGACTGTCGCTGCTACCCAGTTGGTGTCGATCGCCGGCGCGCAGTCACTCTTCGTGGTGTACCCGCTGGGCGGTATCGGTCTTGTCCTCCTGGCCTTCGTGCAATTCCGGTTCGTCGACCAGAGGGCTCGACTGACCGTCCTGCGCGTGGTCGGATTGCTGTATGCGGTCGGGTTCATCATCGCGCTGATCCTGCTCGGCTCCTCGCTCGTGCCGGTCATCGCCACGGCATTGATCTATCTCCTCGGAGATCAGCTCAACTTCCTCATCCCCCTTCTGATCTGGAGTCTGGCGGGTGACGAGTTCAACGTCGCAGAGGGCCGAAAGATCTTCGGCTGGATCGTCGCCTGGACCTACGCAGGCCAATTGCTAGGCCTCGCAATAGCCACGGGCAGCCCATTCGCATTCGGTGCACTCGGCCTGCCGCTTCCCGCGCTCCTTGTCATCGATCCGATTGTCTGCGTTGCCATCGCTCTCCTCCTGCCTCGCGCCCTCCGCGGATCATTCGCTGCGCAGGGAGCCAATCGATCGGAGTCCTTGAAGGAGTCGCTGGGAGGTGCCTGGGACTTCGTGAACGGGGTCCCGGTCTGGCGCTCCTTCCTCCTTGCCTCGGTCGTAACCTTCGTCGGAGGCATGACGGTATTCCTGTCGTTCATGGCGGGCGAGGGCGAATTGCTGGGCTCGAGTGCCGGTGACCTGCAGTTCTTCTTCGGCGCGGTGATGCTCGGCTCGCTGACGATCTGCCTGATCCTCCAGAAGTTCTTTGCCGAGAGGCTTCAGGAGAGAATCGGGATTCCCGGGGTCCTGATGATTCTTCCGGTGATGACGATCCTCGCCGGCATCCTGCTCGCCCTCGGCATCGCATTGCAGTCACTCGCACTGCTTGCCCTTGGGTTGGCCTCCTGGTTCATCCCGCGTTGGAGTATTGACGAGAATGCCCGACGAGCGGCGCTGGCACTCGTGCCCGACGAGCGGCGAACTCGAGTCTCCTTCCTCGTGGATCTCATCCCCATCTCCGTAGGCCTGATCATTGCGGGCCCGCTGGCAGCAGTGGGCTATGCATCCGGATGGTTGTGGTCTATCCCGGCAGCGGGAGCCATCGTCGCCGCCTTCGCCGTCGCGCCGATGATCCGGGTGCGCCGTGGCTGGGCTGACAGCCTCCTCAACTGGCGGCTTCGTCGCCGAAAGCAGAACCGCTCGCTAGCACTGGGAGACTCATGACCATGTCGGTGACAGACGAGGCCTCGTCGAACCCGGAGGCGCACGAGAAGCCCATTCGGCACATCATGAGAATTGCCATGCGCTGGAAGCTCCTCGCAGCCTTCGCCACGGCATTCACCATCGTGTTTATCTTCATCGCGCTGTTCGTTCTCCAGTTCAGCACGCAGAATGCCCAGGCTCGGCTCGAGAGCGAATTGCGCACCTATGCGCTAGGCGGAGCATCGACCATTGATGTCGATCAGTTCATCGAGCTCATCACGACGGTCCAACCCGTGGTCGATGAGGCGAATCCCTTCGGGCTCGGATATCCCGATAGCAAGCTGTATGCGGCCCAGGCGCAAACCCTGTTCAACCTGAACACCATCACCGGCGAGGCGCTCTCGTACGCGTACTTCAAGGATCCGGTCGACGGAAAGCTCTACGCCGCGGCCTCATCCGGCTACTACCTCGATCCGCAGATCGGCTACACGTTCAAGGTTCCCATTGCCGAGACAAGCACAGCCGAGACCAACCGCCTCATGCTCGAGGGTCTGACATCGCCGACCTTGCAGCCGGCCTACTCCGATGGATACGGATCATGGATTTCCCAGTACGCCCCCATCCGTGACAAGAACGGGGTGAGCGTCGGAGGCATCGGCGTGGATTACCCCCTCACCTACGTGGATCAGGTCAAGCGAGATGTTCTGATCAGGTTGCTTCCCGTCCTGATCGGCTCCTACCTGGTTCTTCTTGCCATCGTTCTTGCGCTCTCGACGGCGCTGGTGCGCCCCCTCAAGAGACTTACCAAGGCGACGGCGCGCATCGCTGAGGGCGAGTACGACCTGAACGTGCGAAGGATCGTGCGCACTCGCTTCCCTGACGAGATGTACGCCCTGGCGGAGTCCGTGGCGATCATGGCCAGCAAGGTCGGAGCTCGCGAGAAGTCCCTGACCCAGGAAGTTCAGCGCTTGAAGGTCGAGATCGACGAGAGTCGCCGCATCGAGGCTGTGCAGGAGATCACCGGAAATGACTCGTTCACTGCGCTTGCGGCCAAGGCCGCTGAGATGCGCAGGCGGATGCGCGAAGATCTCGGCAAGGAATGACATGGTCGCGGTGATTCCGGGCGTTCCCGAATTCGGAGTCGTCGATCTCTTCGATCCCGCGCTGGATGCACGAGAGCGTGATGACTCCTTTCGTGACTACTCCGTCATTCACGCGCACTACTTTCCTTCCTATCCACACGTGCTAGAGGACATCTCGATTCACCTAGCCACGGAAGTTCCGCCGGACGGCGAGATAGTGCACGCCTGGCTACTCTCACGTGACGGTAAGCCGGTTGGCATCTGGAACTTCAACGTGAATGTGCGCACGGGAGTGGTGCTGATGCTTTTCGGGGCGATTCATCGTCACGCCCGCATCGATCTTCCCCGTGAATACCTTCCTCGGCTAATCGGCTACTTGCTCGGAATCTGTGAAGCGGAGGCACATGGCCTTGGCTTTTCCCTTCATGCAGCCATTCTCGAGAGCGATGTCCATCACCTGCGCAGGTGGGAGTCCTGTGGTTTCACGGTTGTCGATTCCGAATATCGTGAGCCGATTCACGGCGCTCACTGGCCGAATTTCGGTGACCTGGCCTTCTTCGAGGACTACTCGGCCTGCGTGCTGCCGATCGATGCGGGACACGCGAAGTCGAGAGCAGATCTTGCCAAGATGTGCTTGCGTGCATTGCTGATCGATCACTATCGGTTGCCGGAGAACCATCCGAATGTTGAGGCTTCACTGCGGCGGGCCGAGGCCATTCGCTCCTGATCAGCAGCGAGGCGTTGCGGTCAGAGCCCGCCGATGCGATCGAGGATGTCAGCCGCCCCGGACTTAGTCGCTCGCTTCTGCACCGTGCGGAAGCGGTCTCCGTCGGCGACAATCGCACCGTCGGATTCCAGTAGCGACACTGCGGATGTCACCGCCGCAGGATCGACATCGGTCAGATGTGAGCGGAGTTCGATGATCGTGCTCGGACCGTTGCGCAGGATCGCGGAGACAATGCGCCGCTCGGTCGGGGTGCGGTCGAGCAGGCCGGACATCCCCGCCGAGATCGCCTCGCGTGACAGGCTTCGCACGATGCAGTCCTCGAGAGCGATGGCGGTCTCAGCGCGCACCTCTCCCGGTGTCAGGCGAAGGTCGCCGCAATGATTGCCGGGCCCGAGCACCGCCACTCTGCGGTCACGCCCGGCGTTATCGCTGGCCAGGATCTCCACTTTCCCCGAGATGGTGAAGATAATGCGATCCGCGGGTGCACCCTCGCGGTAGAGGATGTCGCCCGCGGCGTAGCGCTCCGTGACGAGTCGAGTGAGCAAGGTGCCCTGCGAGGCCTCGTCAATGCCCAGCACGCTGAGGTCGACGTCGGTCGAGGAGAGTCGGGATGACCACAGTTGCGAGTACTCGGGACTGTCAAGCAGCAAGCGCTCGTGGGTATCCATGCGCATGCCCTCCGCCGTGGCGAAGATCATCAGATCCATACCGGCGGCGACTTCGGCTGTTCTCGCTGTCACGACGACTGCGGGCAAGCGCCTCTCGCGAAGTGCCTCGATCACGGGCAGGGCGGTATCGGTGTCGGCTAGCGCCAGTAGCGGACCCACCAGAAGGAGCCGGGCGTTCGTGGCCATGGCCATGGCAAGCGCAAGGCGCTGGCGCTCGTTCACGGTGAGGTGATTTCCGACCGGGCCGAGTGGTCGGGTCAGGCCGTCGGGCAGGTCAGCGAGGTAGCCGAGACCCACGCCATCGAGAAAGCCCAGGATCGAGGATTCCGGCAGCCCGGGGGCCACAGCATCGAAGTGGTCGCGAATCGAGGCGTTGAAGGCCAGTGGCTCTGCCGGAATGTGAAGAGTGTCGGCGTTGATGCCATGTGCCCGGACAGCGTGCCCATCGAGGGTGATACGCCAGGAGTCGAGCTCCTCCTCGCCCGAGAGAAGGGTGAGCGGCATGTCTGTCTCGAGTCCGGTGGGCGTGACGATGCCCACCATGCAGTTCTGAGGGAAGTCGAGCTCGGCCGCTGGCATGGAGCGGAAGGGCAACGCCGCGCTACCGGGATCTCCTCGGTCGGCATCGACCAGGATGTGATCGATCCGGTGCCGGCTGACCATGGCAAGCTGCACGCCGCGCACCCACGGTGGCAGCGCTTCAAGGCCCTTCACGACGCCCTCGACATAGAGCAGAGAGGCCGCGACTCCGGCGAGTCCCTCGCCACCCATGACGAGTGCGAACACGACGACAGCGACGAGTCCGACGAGTCCGGCTGCATGCGCACCGGTCACGAGTTCGGCCACTGTGCGACCCTGACGGTGCGATGCTTCCTCGAGTGCGTGAGCCCGTCGAGCGAACCGTGCCTCGATCCAGGCGCCGAGATGAAGTCCGGCGATCGTGCGAGGGGTAGTCAGGGCCTCGTCGACACTCTCGCCGATTCGGCTGCTCGAGCTCAGCCTGTCTCGATCGGCGATGACCAAGGAATTGCCGGTCAACTTCCGGAGCAGGACGAACAGGAGTGCGGCGATTGTCATCACGACGCCGGCCCGCCATTCGAGCACGCTGAGCAGGCTCAGGCTGATCACGATGCGCAGCACGCCGGGGATTCCGTTGCTCACTGTTTGCTCGAAGGCTTCACTGACATGA
>JBJSWO010000016.1:0-6417 GCA_046085905.1 Actinomycetes bacterium
CGCCTTCGACTCGGTCACGCTGTACGGCCGTGATCCCGAGGAGCGTCCCGACATCTACGGCAAGGTCGGCACCTCCGGCGTCTCGATCGCCACCCTCGATGACATGAAGGCCCTCTACGCCGGGTTCGACCTGTGCGATCCGAGCACTTCGGTCTCGATGACCATCAACTGCCCCGCGCCGGCGATCCTCGCGATGTTCCTGAACACCGCCATCGACCAGCGCGTCGACGGCTTCCGCGATCAGCACGGCCGCGAGCCGAATGCCGATGAGTACGCCCAGCTGCGTGCCTGGGTGCTCGCCAATGTGCGCGGCACCGTGCAAGCCGACATCCTCAAGGAGGATCAGGGCCAGAACACCTGCATCTTCTCCACCGAGTTCGCCCTGCGCTGCATGGGCGACGTGCAGAGCTGGTTCATCGACCACAAGGTCCGCAACTTCTACTCGGTATCGATCTCGGGCTACCACATCGCCGAGGCCGGGGCGAACCCCATCTCGCAGCTTGCGTTCACGCTGGCAAACGGCTTCACCTACGTCGAGGCTTACCTTGCACGCGGAATGAAGATCGATGACTTCGCCCCGAACTTCTCCTTCTTCTTCAGCAACGGCATCGATGCCGAGTACACCGTGCTCGGTCGCGTGGCCCGTCGCATCTGGGCCATTGCCCTGCGCGATCGCTACGGAGCCGATGACCGCAGCCAGAAGCTGAAGTACCACATCCAGACCTCGGGCCGATCGCTTCACGCCCAGGAGATGGACTTCAACGACATTCGCACCACGCTCCAGGCACTGTGTGCGATCAACGACAACTGCAACTCGCTGCACACCAACGCCTACGACGAGGCCATCACGACCCCGAGCGCGCAGTCGGTTCGCCGCGCCCTCGCGATCCAGATGATCATCGATCAGGAGTGGGGCCTGACCAAGAACGAGAACCCGCTCCAGGGCTCCTACATCGTCGATGAGCTCACCGATCTCGTCGAGGAGGCCGTGCTGCTCGAGTTCGATCGCATCGCCGATCGCGGCGGCGTGCTCGGCGCGATGGAGACCGGCTACCAGCGCGGTCGCATCCAGGACGAGTCGATGCTCTACGAGCACAAGAAGCATGACGGCTCGCTGCCGATCATCGGCGTCAATACCTTCCTGAATCCGAATCCGGCCGAGATGGGCCAGCTCGAGCTGGCTCGCGCGAGCGAGGAGGAGAAGGAGTCCCAGGTCGCACGAGTGCGCGCCTTCCAGGCCGCACATCAGGGCGAGTCGGAAGCTGCGCTCGCGCACCTCAAGTCCGTCGCAGCCAGCGGCGGCAACACATTTGCCGCCCTCATGGATGCCGTACGGGTATGTTCGCTCGGGCAGATCACCTCAGCGTTCTTCGAGGTCGGTGGCCAGTACCGTCGTAATGTCTAGGGAGATCACGAGATGACACTCGGGAAGATGCTCAGCACGGATCCCATCGAGGAGGCCCGTCGCCAGTGGGTCGAGCACGGCTGGGAGGCCGCCGCCGACGGCATGGCTGCCGTCACCTCGCTCGTGCGCGCCCAGCAGATCCTGATGCAGCGTATTGACTCGGTGCTGCGCCCGCTCAATCTCACCTTCGCGCGCTACGAGATCCTCATGCTGCTGAGCTTCTCGCGCAGCGGCGCGCTCCCGATGACCAAGATGGGCGCACTCCTCCAGGTGCATCCGACGAGCGTGACCAGCGCTGTCGACCGCCTGGAGAGCCAGTCCTTCGTCGAGCGCGTGCCGCATCCGACCGACCGCCGCGCGATCCTGGCCTCGATCACCGAGCTCGGGCGCGCCCAGGCCTCTGCCGCGACCACGGCCCTGAACGCCCAGGTCTTCGAGAACCTCGGCGTGACCGACAACCAGGTCGATCAGTTGCGCGGCGTGCTGCGTAGCCTGCGCGCGAACGCCGGCGACTTCTAGACCCTGCACTAACCACCTGCGAATCAGAACGAGGAACTCAATGAACAAGCTTGGTGTAGTCGGCTGCGGCCTGATGGGCTCCGGCATTGCCGAGGTCGGCGCGAAGGGCGGCTGCGATGTCATCGTCGTCGATGCCATCGCCCCCGCACTCGACAGCGCGAAGGAGCTCATGACCGCATCCCTGACCAAGGCTGAGGCTGCCGGCAAGCTCAGCGAGCCGGTCGACGCCATCATGGGACGCATCACGTTCACCACTGACCTGTCGGCCCTGGCCGATCGCGAGATCGTCATCGAGGCCATCCGCGAGACCATCGAGGACAAGTCGGCCCTGATGGCCCAGCTCGACGCCATCGTCTCCCCCACGACCATCATCGCGACGAACACCTCGTCGATCCCCGTTGCCCAGATCGCCGCTTCCAGCGCGCATCCCGAGCGCGTTCTTGGCATGCACTTCTTCAATCCGGTCCCGGTCATGAAGCTCGTCGAGGTCATCGCCTGCCTGGTCACCGACCCCGCGAACGCCGAGAAGGCCGCAGAGTTCGGCGCCACCAGGCTCGGCAAGACCGTCATCCATGCCGAGGATCGCTCGGGGTTCCTGGTCAACGCGATCCTGGTGCCCTACCTGCTCTCGGCGATCCGCTCGCTCGAGAACGGCGTTGCCAGCAAGGAGGACATCGACACGGGCATGGTCTACGGCTGCGGCATGCCGATGGGCCCGCTCACCCTGTGCGACATGATCGGCCTCGACACGCTCCTGCTCGTCTCGCAGAGCCTGTACGCCGAGCACCTCGACTTCTCGTTCTCGCCGCCCGCGCTGCTCAAGCGCCACGTCGAGGCGGGCCTGCTCGGTCGTAAGTCAGGCCGTGGCTTCTACGACTACTCGAAGAAGTAGTTCTCGCGAACGAACGAAAGGCCCGGCTCATCGAGCCGGGCCTTTCGCATGAGCTGACTAGTCGAGCAGTCCGAGGGTGCCGAACTTCGACGGCGCGAACGCCGCCTCGATGTACTCGCGCGTGACACCGGCATTCGTCGACGGCTGCCACTGCGGGTTCCTGTCCTTGTCGACGATGAGCGCGCGAATGCCCTCGATCGCATCGTGCTGGTACATCAGGAAGCACGAGACCGCGAAGTCGGTCTCGAGCACCTGCTCGAGAGTCTCGGAGAATCGTGCGCGACGAACGGCCTCGAGGGTCACGGCCACGGCGGACGGTGACTTGGTGCGGATCAGGTTGGCTGTGGCCTTAGCCTCGACGATCGCGCTGGCATCGAGGGCCGCGAGGATCTCGGCCACGGAGTCGAAGGCGAAGCACTCGTCGATCCACGACCTCTGCTCGGCCAGTGGTGAGGCGGGCGGCTCAGTGCAGAGCTCGTCCAGGAGCGCATCCATGCTCTCGGTCTCGAGGCGATGGACGAAGGTCGCCAGATCGGCCACCGGCATGAAGTGATCGGCAAAACCGCAGTAGATCGCATCGCCGGGGCCGAAGGTGCTGCCGGTCAGGGCGAGGTAGGTGCCGAGCTCGCCCGGCGCGCGTGAGAGCAGCCAGGTGGCGCCCACGTCGGTGCAGATGCCGATGGTGACCTCGGGCATGGCCAGCATCGAGCGCTCGGTAACGATGCGCACGCTGCCGTGCGCGGAGACACCAATGCCGCCGCCCATGGCGAGGCCATCCATGATCGAGATGTAGGGCTTGGTGAACTGACGGATGCGCGCATTCATGCGGTACTCGGCACGGAAGAACTCGGCCGCTCCGTCGTCACCGCGAATGGCGCTTGCCTGCATGTCACGCACGTCGCCGCCGGCGCAGAGACCGTGATCGCCGGCACCGATTACGACGGCGGCGCGCACCGCAGGATCGAGATCCCACTCGTCGAGCTGCTGCTTGATCGCCAGCACCATGCCCGTGGTCAGGGCATTGCGCGCCTTCGGCCGGTTCAGAGTGATGCGGCCGACGCCGTCGTGCACGCTGAAATCGACGTCAGCGCTCATCGGGCGAGGTAGCCGCCATCGACAGCAAGCGCGTGTCCGATGGTGAAGCCCGAGGCGTCAGAGCACAGCCAGAGCGCGGCAGCGGCGATCTCATCGGGGGTGCCGAAGCGCCCGTTGAGCGAGAGACGGTTGGCTACCTCCTGCGGATCGCGACCGCGCTTCTCGATCGCGCCGCGCAGCATCGGAGTGTCGATGGCCCCGGGACAGATCGCGTTGATGCGGATGCCCTTGGGCGCGTAGTCGACGGCTGCCGACTTGGTGATGCCCAGCACGCCGAACTTGCTGGCGGTGTAGGCCGACTGGTGCGGCTGCGGGCGGTAGGAGTTGGTGGAGGCGATGTTCACGATCGCGCCGCCGTTGGGCAGCATCGCATTGATCTCGTGCTTCATGCACAGGAACACCGAGCGAAGGTTCACCGCGATCATGCGATCGAAGTCCTCGTCGGCGAGATCGGCCAGGTAATCGACCTCGAACTCGATGGCTGCCGCGTTCACGGCGTAGTTCAGGCCGCCGTAGGTGTCGACCGCGGTCTTGACCATCGCCTGGACGTCCTCGGCTACCGCCACGTTGGTGCGCACGTAGACCGCATTGCCGCCCTGCGCCTTGACCATCTCGACGACCTCGGCGCCGCTCGCGTCATTCATGTCGGCGACGACGATGTTGGAGCCCGCCGCGCTGAAAGCGAGGGTGATGGCGCGACCCATGCCGCCGGCACCGCCGGTGACGATGGTGGTCGTGCCGGCGAATGAGGCATCGAGATTGCCGAGTGCGGACATGGGAGTCCTTTCGAGGATTCGGGATTACTTGACACGCACTCTAGTAAGTAGATGCAAGCTTCCGGGCGGAAATCAACGGAATTCCCCCGCAAAAACACGAAGGCGGCCACCTCGATGAGGTGACCGCCTTCGTGATGAGGCTTAGTACGGAGCCGCGCCGCCATCGATGTTGATGGTGGTGCCGCAGATGCCCGCACCGAGATCCGAGGCGAGCAGCACGCAGGCGGCTGCGACCTCTTCCACGGTGTTCGGGCGCTGGATGGCAGTGACCGAGTACATGATCTGCGCGAGCGCATCGAGATCCGGCAGGCCCATGGCCTCAACAGTTGCGGGGCCGGTCTCGTAGAACATGTCGGTGGGGACGAAGCCGGGGCAGACAGCGTTAGCGGTGATGCCCTGGGTGCCGACCTCCTTGGCCACGGCCTTCATCAGGCCGATGATGGCGTGCTTGTTGGCGATGTAGCCAGGCACGGCCATAGTGGAGATCTTGCCGTACATCGACGACATGCCGATGATGCGACCGAACTGCTGCGGGAGCATGTACTTCAGTGCACGACGGGTCATCCAGAAGGTCTGGTTGAGGTTGAAGTCGAGCTCGTACTGCCACTCCTCGTCGCTCATCATCGCGACGGGTGCGGTGTTGGCAACGCCACCGGCGTTCGGGACGATGATGTCGACGCGACCGAACTTCTCGACGGTGCCGTCGACCAGGGCCTCGATGTCAGCCTGCTTCGACGCATCAGCGGCGATGAAGTGCAGGCGATCTCCGCCGCCCATCTCCTCGATGGCCTTCGCGCCCTTCTCGGGGTTGCGGCCGCTCAGGACAACCTTGGCGCCCTCGGCGTGGTACGCCTCGGCGATTCCGCGGCCAATGCTGCGGGTGCTTGCGGTGATGACGGCAACTCTGCCATCCAACTGGCCCATCGAGACTCCTTCTAGCAGTGAGTGGACGTAACTCAAGCCTGGCTCAAGTAACGAGGGTCAGCCTAGGCAGCAATGGCCGAAATTGCAGGGGATTCAGGTGATCGTTACCGGCTGGTCACCAAGGGCGGAAACCAGGGGCGACACGGGGCCGCGGCCGGTCAGCGAGGCGTCGGGGTCTGTCTCCAGCCAGGGCACGAGCACGAAGGCCCTCTCGTGAGCCCGCGGGTGAGGCAGGGTGAGCTCCGGATCGTCGGAGGTGACCCCGGCGTAGTCGATGAGATCGAGATCCAGGGTGCGGGGGCCCCAGCGGACCTCCCTCGTGCGGTGCCAGGCGTTCTCGATGGCGTGGAGGGCATCGAGCAGCTCTCGCGGGCTCAGGCTGGTCTCGACGATGACCACGGCATTGAGGTAGTCGGGCTGCTCGACTCCCCCGATCGGCGCGGTGGAATAGACCGAGGACTCCGCGATTACCACGATCCCTGCCTCCGCCCGAAGGGCACCCACCGCCCCGGCCAGGGCTGCCCGTGCGTCACCAAGATTCGCCCCCAGGGCGATCACCGCCCGGGCCATCAGCGCTCCCGGCGGATCGAGATGCTCACATTCGCGAACGGCACGGAGATCGGGGCATGCGGCTTGTTCACCGTGACCTCGACGGCAGAGGCCGCGCACGCTCCGAGCACTGCCGCCGCAATGCGCTCGGCCAGAGTCTCGATGAGGTCGTACCCCTCACAGGTGATGTGCGAATGCACGAGCTCGGCGATCACGCTGTAGTCAATGGTGCGGGTGAGGTCATCGGATGCCGCGGC
>JBJSWO010000017.1:0-16243 GCA_046085905.1 Actinomycetes bacterium
GCGGGCCTGCTCGAGCATCGACCACGGGAGACGGAATACCCGGCCCGGCGAGACCGGCCACGCCAGGGTGCGACGCGACAGCACCCGGTCGCCTTGACGGACTACGACCTTCGGGAAGACGCGATATTCGGTCGACCACAGCAGCACGCGATCACGGGCGGGGGCGACGTCGCCGGTGCGCACCAGCCCGGGGCTGACCCAGATGAAGGGAGCATCAGCCGTGACTCGAGCTGCTGGCTGCGGCACCTGCTCCCCCGCGAGCCAGCGCATCACCTGCCGCGCCGCATGCAGGCCATCGAGCGACGCGACGTCGGCGGTATCGACCGGGTGCAGCAGATTTCCTGCAGCGAAGATTCCGTCCCGGCTCGTGCGCAATGCGGTGTCGACGATCGGTCCGCGCGAGCCGGGGTCCATGTCGAGCCCGTTGCTCTGGGCGAGCTCATAGTCGGGGAGCCAGTCGCCGGTGAAGATCACTGTGTCGCATTCGACCAGTCGACGGCGACCGGTGGTGATCTGCTCGATCTCGACGGCCTCGACTCGCTCTCGACCGATGACGCGCACGACACGAGTGCGTCGTGCGATCGGCACGCGCAAGGCCAGACGTCCGGGGATTGCCATCGCGGCATACGACTCGGGCTGATCGAACTCGGTCGTCATCGCGACGGTCGAGCACCCGACCTCGCGCAAGGTGAGCACTGCCGACCAGCTGACGAGCTCGGCGCCGACCACGACGGCGCGCGTGCCCACTGCCTGGTGCTTGAGATGCACGAGATTCTGCAGCTGCCCTGTTGTCAGGACACCGTTCGGACGATCACCGGGAATGCGCCGCGCAGCGCGCGGGCGCTCGCGGGCACCTGTCGCCAGGATGATGGCATCGGGGGTGATCACCTCCCGGCCACGCGCCGAGGTGATCTCTGCGCTCATCGCCCCGGACCACCCTGTCACCATCGTTCCGGTGCGAATCAGTGCTCCGCTCGATTGCGCACGCTCGACGAGCGTGCGCGCGTAGGAGGGACCCCTCATCACGCGCTTGAGATCGCGCAAGCCGTAACCCGTGTGATCGCTGTGGCGCGGAATGCCACCAGCTTCGCTCTCGCGTTCGACGACCGTGACGTTCTCGGCGCCGAGTGCCCTCAGCTCACGTGCCGCGCTCAATCCCGCAGGGCCACCGCCGATGATCAGGATCTCACTCATGGCCCGCACCGCCTGCGCGCATCATCTCGTCGATCTCCGCACCGCAGAAGAATCCCTGGCAGCGACCCATGAGAGCCCGGGTGCGTCGACGCAGCCCGTCGAGGTCGCTCGGCGGAATCGACGAGGCCAGGGCATCGCGAATCTCGCCGCGCGTCACGCGCTCGCAGAAGCAGACGATCCGGCCGTACTCAGGGTCACTCTCGATGAGATCGGCGCGCTGGTAGGGGCGAGCGAAGGCCTCCCCGATATTCGGCATCCTCGGTGGTTCCGGCAGCTCGGCACGTGCGGTAAGAAGGAGCCCAGCTTCTGCGAGCAGTTCACGTGAGTGCTCGGCGAGGGCCATCGAGGCGGTGAGACCCGTCGAGCGAATTCCGCCAAGAAGCAGGTAACGCTGCTTCGCATCGAAATCCACGACATAGTCGCTGTGCTCGGTCGAGGCGCGCAGACCTGCGTAACTTGCCGTGACCTCCTCGCCGATCAGCGATGGCATCAGCCTTGAACCCTTATCCAGGAGGAAGGCGAAACCGTCCTCCGATGTGGAGGTATCGGTGCGGTCGACGAGATTCTCGGATGTCGGGCCAAGCATCACGTTGCCGAAGATCGTCGGGCTGATGAGCACGCCCTTGCCCTTCTCGGTCGGCACCGGAAGGACGATGGTGTTCGCCATCGGTCGGGTCAGCTTGTCGAAAACGAAGAGCTCGCCGCGCCGGGGCACGATGGTGAAGCGGTCGAAGCCAAGCATGCGATCGATGACATCACCGCCGAGACCTGCGGCGTTGATCACCCAGCGAGTCGTGATGTCGCCCGAGCTCGTGCGCAGCACAGTGGTATCGGCCCCGGCCTCGACGGATTCCACGCGGCAGTCGAGGTAGAACTCGACACCGCGAGCCTTCGCCTCCGTCGCGAACGCCAGTGGGGTTGTCCAGGGACAGATGATCGACTCATCAGGAACGGTGAGACCTCCGAGCGCACCAGGGCCGAGATCCGGCACGCGGCGGTAGACCTCGTCGGAGCCGACAATCTCGCACTTGGCATAGCCGTTCTTCACGGCCTTCTCCTGCAGCTTCGGCAGCACCGCCAGTTGATCCGAATCCCATGCCACGAGAAGGGCACCCGTGTGCTCGACCGGGATACCTGTCGCCTTGGCGTACGCGGAGAGCAGCGCATAGCCGCGAGCCACCATGGTCGACTCGAGCGAGCCGGGCACTGCATCGAAGCCGGTGTGCAGGATCGCGGTATTCGCCTTGCTCGTGGCATCGCCGACATCACCGCGTGCCTCGATCAGCGCGACCGAGAGGTCGTAGCCCGCGAGCTCGCGTGCGACCGCGCATCCGACGACGCCACCGCCGATGATCGCGATGTCGTAGCTCATCGCTCTCCCTCCGCCGGGAAGGTGCGCTCGACCGTCGCGCGCCAGTTGCCCATGAAGTCTGCCGCACGATCAGCACTCCAGCGCGGCTCGTACACATGCTCAGGCGTCCAGTCGATCGCGGGCACCGATTCATGTGGCCTGATGGCGAGTCGACCGAGTGCAGCGGCGCCGAGTGCCGTGGCATGCGCCGAGGGATATATCTCGACCGGCAATTGCAGGATGTCAGCCTGGGCCTGCATGAGGACAGCCGAACGGGTCAGGCCACCGTCGACGCGCAACGAGGCGAGAGGGCTGCCGAGATCTGCCGCGCATGCTGCCGCGAGATCCGCAACCTGGGCCACGATGCCCTCGAGCACTGCACGAATGAGCTGGCCGCGTTCGGTCGCCAGGCTCATCCCGCTGAGAGCCGCCTTCGCATCGGCTCGCCACCATGGCGCCGCGAGCCCCGCGAGCGCGGGAACGAAGGAGACATTGCCGCTGTCTGCTGACGCGGCGGAATCGATATCCCGCGCATCGGAGATCAGGCCGAGTTCCTGGAGCCAGCGAATCGCTGATGCCGCGGTGAATACCTGGCCGTCGATGCAGTACTTCGACTCACCGCGAATGGTCCAGGCAACCGATGTGGTCAGGCCATTCGTCGAGCGCGGTGCCGTGGCACCGGAATTCATGAGCAGGAAGGCTCCCGTGCCGTACGTGCACTTAGCCTCTCCGATGCTCAGGCAGCCTTCGGCGAGCAGCGCAGCCTGCTGGTCGACGATGACTCCGCCGACAGGTATCGCGTCACCGAAGGCTTGCGTCGAGCCGATCAGGTCATCGCATGCAGTGATGCGAGGAAGCGCTTCGCTCTCGAGGCTGAAGTACCTGAGTAATTCGGGATCCCACTCGCGTGAGTCGAGTTCCATGATCAGCGAGCGGCTGGCCGTCGAGACGTCAGTGACGAACTCACCCGTGAGCTGATGAAGCAGCCACGAGTCGGATGTCGTCACGACTCCGTCACCGGTCAGGTGCTCGCGAATCCAGGCCATCTTGGGAGCGGAGAAGTAAGGATCGAGCACCAGGCCCGATCGCTGAGCGATGGCCTCCGAGTGATCGCGAAGTCGATCGCACACCGACTGCGCTCTGCTGTCCTGCCAGACCAGCGCGGTCGTGAGCGGTTCCCCCGTCACGGGATCCCAGGCGAGGACTGTCTCGCCCTGATTGGCCATCGACACGACCTCGATGGGGACGCCGGCCTCTGCGATCGCGCGACGGCCTGCCACGAGCACGGATTCCAGGAGCTCTGCGGGGCTCTGCTCGACAGCGCCGTCAGCGAGGTACTGCGGACGCACGGTCTCCTCGGCAAGCGCAAGAACCGTGCCCGACTCGTCAACCACGATTGCCTTGGTACCCGAGGTTCCCTGATCGATGGCAAGGACGCTCACGTCGTTACTCTCGCATAGTTGGCGTACGTTGATGCGATGGATGTCCTGAGTCGACTCGCCGTCGGTCGCACCGACCGACTCGTGCACTCCGAGCGCATTCCGGCCCGCGCCGCGCAGAGTATCGACTGGCCCGAATGGCTCGACGCGGAGATTCGCGAGGCATTCATAGAGCGCGGTATCGAGCGACCGTGGGTGCACCAGGCGCTTGCGGCGAATCTTGCGCAGGGCGGCCAGCACGTGGTGATCTCCACCGGCACGGCTTCGGGCAAGAGCCTCGGCTTCGGCATGCCCGTGCTGCAGGCCATTCGTGATGGCGTGGAGGCGCCCAACGGTCGCGGCGCGACAGCGCTGTACCTCTCGCCGACCAAGGCGCTGGCCAATGACCAGCTGCGATCGCTCACCGGGCTCGGACTCCCCTGGCTGCGAGCTGCCACCTACGACGGCGACACCGCCGAGGAGGCGCGCACCTGGGCCCGCCATCACGCCAACTACGTGCTCACCAACCCCGATCTCATTCATCACTCCATGCTGGGCTTCCATCAGAGCTGGGCGCCGTTTCTCCGGCGACTGCGCTACATCGTGATCGATGAATGCCACGCCTACCGCGGAGTCTTCGGTGCGCACGTCTCCGAAGTAGTCCGTCGACTTCGTCGGATCTGCGAGTCGTACGGCTCGTCCCCGATCGTGATCTGCGCGTCAGCAACTGTCGCCCAGCCCGGTGACGCGGCAACTCGACTCGTCGGCTCGCGTGTCGAGGAGGTGACCGACGACGGCTCCCCCGCGGGTGAGCGAGTCATCGCACTCTGGGAACCGGAGCTCACTGCATTCACCGGCGAGAACGGTGCTCCCATTCGCCGAACTGCCACCGCAGAATGCGCGGATCTACTCGCGGACCTGGTGGTGGAGGGCGCGCAGAGCCTCGCGTTCGTGCGAAGCCGCAAGGCAGCCGAGTCGGTCGCCGTCATGACTCGTGAGCTTCTTCTCGACGTTGATCCGTCATTGACCGACTCGGTGGCCTCGTACCGCGGCGGCTACCTTCCGGAGGAACGACGTGAGTTGGAGTCGCGGCTGCGCTCGGGCAGCCTGCGGGCCCTCGCGACGACCAATGCGCTAGAACTCGGCATCGACATCAGCGGTCTTGATGCCGTGATCACCGCCGGCTGGCCCGGCACGCGCGCATCACTGTGGCAGCAGTTCGGCCGTGCCGGCCGCAGCGGAGCTCCTGCGCTCTCGATCTTCATCGCGCGTGACGAGCCGCTCGATACCTATCTCGTGCATCACCCATCAGCCATGCTCGGCAGGCCAGTCGAGGCGAACATCTTCAATCCCGAGAATCCCTACGTGCTAGCCCCGCACCTGTGCGCGGCCGCATCCGAACTGCCACTCACTGCCGACGATGCGGTGCGCTGGTTCGGCACCGGCTCTCTCGCACTGCTCGACTCCCTCGTCGCCGACGGCTTCCTGCGCAAGCGTCCGACCGGCTGGTACTGGACTCGCCGCGATCGCGCGAGCGACCTCGCCGACCTGCGCGGCACCGGTGGGCCACCCGTGCGCATCGTGGAAGAGGGAACCGGCCGGATCCTCGGAACAATGGACGTGGCCGCGGCACACGCCAATGCCCACCCCGGGGCCGTCTACACGCATCAGGGCACCACGCATCTCGTCACGTCACTCAATCTCGCCGACTCGGTGGCCACGGTCATCGAGCAGGAGGTCGACTACTCGACGTCAGCACGAGAAGTCAGCGATATCCGCATCCTGGAGGAATACGAGCGGGTCTCGCTCGGCGAGGCCACCATAAGCTTCGGTCGCGTGCACGTCAGCTCCCAGGTGGTCGCCTTCATGCGCCGCCGCGCGATCACGGGCGAACTTCTGGGCGAGGAGGCCCTCGACATGCCCGTGCGTGAGCTCGAGACCACTGCGGTCTGGTGGACCTTGAGCGATGACCAGATCAACGAATCCGGCGTCGATGCCACCGAGGTTCCTGGAGCAGCTCATGCAGCCGAGCACGCGTCCATCGGCATGCTTCCTCTGTTCGCGACCTGCGATCGCTGGGATATCGGCGGAGTCTCGACCGCCCATCACATTGACACCGGCCGGATGACGGTGTTCGTGTACGACGGCCTTGCCGGCGGTGCCGGCTTCGCGGAGTACGGGTATCACCATGCGCGCGAGTGGCTCGCGGCCACGCGCACGCTGATCGCTGAATGCGCGTGCGAGAGCGGTTGCCCGGCATGCATTCAGTCACCGAAGTGCGGCAATGCGAACAACCCTCTCGACAAGCCAGGCGCGATTTCCTTCCTGGATCAGTTGCTCAGTCGGTAATCGGCTCGTCGACGATCGGCAACGTGGCGAGATCGCCCTCGATGACCGCACGATCATCGTCGTCGAGATCAATGGCTGCGGCATAGGCGAGATTTCGCTCTGCGCGTGCGGCCTCCATGTCACCGAGCACGCAGTGGGCGCGAGCCATGGCCTCATGCGCGGATGCCGGGACGAAGGATCCGACTTCGTACTCGGCACAGATCTCGCTCGCACGTCGACCGTGATGAAGCGACTGCTCACCACGACCGAGCACGGCATAGACGCGACTGCACAGCCACTCACCGATCGCCCACTGCTCCGGACCGCCGACCTTGCCCCAGTGCCAGCGACTCGCATGCGCAGCATGCACCATCGAGTCGTCCTGTGCCGGAGTGCGCGACGGCATCCCCAAGTAGTCCCACGTGAGAGCGAAGAGCTCACTCGCGAGCTCGCGCTCGCCCAGCGGCTCGAGCAGTGCCTTATCGGCAGGCGGCGGCGCATCACTGAACATGCTCGTCATCCTGCCACGCGCTTCGGAGCGCTGACGCCTGTCTGCCTGCCCGCGCAGTGACCTCGAGACGATCGCGTCCGAGCCAGCGGGCAATGGGCGGAGCCGCTACCCCGACTCGAATGTTCACGTCACCGCCATCGGCGTTGCAGTCGATGAGCTCTGCGGAGTTTGACTCGGCAATTCGGCGGGCGACGCCGCATGAGTCCAACGGATTCGACGCTGCCGCGATGGCCGCGAGATCGGCGGCATTGCCGGCGCGTGCATGTGACAGGGCAAGCCCGCAGAGGGAAAGCCCCGCACTCCCGACGGCCACGAGTACTCCTGCGAGGGCAAGTGCCCACAGCACGGCGAATCCGTCATCGCGAACCCTCATCCCGCTGACTCCAGCGGAGCGGTTGCCGACTGACTGATCGTGAGACCAAGCTGACGAAACACGGGCATCGGCACGGGGACGAATTGCTGCGCCGTGATCAGCACATCGCTGCCCCGTGAATGAAGTTCGAGATCAGAGTCAGGAAGGGACTCCTGCAGCCGCGCCATCACCGCATCGGGATCTTCGCCGCGGGCTATGAGCCGAGCACTCGTGCGCACGGAGTCGCCCATCGCGAGAGCGGTGAAACCCACGCCCATCCCCCACATCAGCACTGCGGACACGAGAAGCAGCATCGGAAGCACGAGCGCGGCCTCGAGAGTGACACTTCCGCGATCGCGGTGCACCGAGCCACGACTCGGTGCACCGGAACGCTTGATCACGCTGCTAACCGCCGATGAATGAGAAGGCGCCCTTGAGGATGCCCCACAGCAGATCCCGAACTGCGTCGCTGGTCAGCAGCTTGATGAAGAGTCCGCCAAGACCTGCCACCGCAACGGTGCCTACCGCGTATTCCGCGGTCGTCATGCCGCGGTCATCCGAGAATCGTTCCTTGAGCTTGTGCATCGTTTCTCCTCGCGTCGAGTGCGGCCTCGTGCCGCTTGTCAACAATCGCCAATTGACGTGAGCCGGAGAAGTGCGCTGCAGGAACTGTGGACGCTCGGTCAGCTGTGCCGATCCTGTGAATTACGAGAGCAACAGCTGCTCGACGAACGCTGCAATGATCGGCGCCACTCCCATCAGGAAGAACGCGGGAAGGAAGCATGCGGCCAGGGGCGCAACGGCCTTGACACCTGCGGACCGTGCGGCGATCTCCACCCTTGACCGGTGCTCGCGTCGGGCATCACTGCTGACGCCGGCGATTACCAGAGCCATCGGAGCGCCTGTCTCGGCTGATCGGATCATGGCTGCCGCGAGCGGCCCAAGCGAGGGGTGCGCGGGGCCCCAGGCCTGCGCAGGATCCGCGCCTAGGTCAAGCGCCCGCGAGACCCTTTCGAACTCGGGACCAATCGGCGGTCCGAGTGCATGGCCCACCACCCGCAATGCGGTCGTGGCCGGAGCACCCGACTCGAGTAGTGACGTGAGCACATCCAGTGCATCAGGTAACTGCCTATCAAGTGCCTCGCGCGCACGTCGAGACTCGGCGGTCTCCAGCCGGCTCAGCAGACGAGGCACCACCACGAAGGCGATCACCGCCATCGGAACTCCGGGCATGACTCCGAACACGGCAAGGGAACCGATGGCCGCGACGAGCGCAGCGGCGAGCCCCCGTTGCCCGGGACTCAAACGGGCTCGCGGAGTACCTGCCGTATGCACGAGTCGATGAAGCCGGGGCTCCGGCGTCGGCGGAATGATCACGAAAACTGCTCCGGCGATCATGACCGCCGCCAGGGCGATCACAGGAGTCTCTCGACTCGTCGGGCTATGGCCGAGGTCCACCAGTAGCCGAGGGCGGTGAGGACGAGGCCGCAGGCAAGGCAGCCGAAACCCAGGGGGCTGCCCAGGAGCCAGCCGACCGGATCAACACCCATCATCATTCCCATCGCGATGCCGAAGACCGGAAGCATCATGAGGATCCGAGCCGTGGCTCGCGGACCGGCCATCTGGGCGAGAAGCTGAACCCGAATGTCCTCCGCGATACGCGCCTGCTCATTCATGCGGGTCACGGCCACGGCAAGTCCGTTTCCATGCTGCGCGGCAACTGCCCAGCACGCGGCGAGCGGCGCGATCAGGGGCATGCGTTGCGCATCCGCTCTCAGCGCCTCCGGGATATCCCCGCCTAGCCGCACCGCGCCGCATGCCGACGGCCACACGCTCTCGCCGGTCATGACGAGTGCACGCTGCGGGTGAGTTCCCGCGCACAGCTCCGCCGCCAGTGCCGACAGTGCCCTGATCGCGGCCTGGCGATCGGCACCGATTCGACGACGACGCGCGACCAGCCGATCGATCTGCAGGCGCAGTTCACTGCCGTGACTGCCCTGCTCCGATGGACCCGAGATCGACTCGAGGCGGGCCGTGGGGTCCGGCCGAAGGATCACGAACACCGCTGCTGCCATGAGCGTCGCGGCCAGCCAGGTCACGTCGAGCTGCCGTTCCTCATGTGCAACGCGTTGCTGAAGGGCTCGTAGCCTTCCCCGAGTCGCGTGCACCCCGACTCCGTGACGGCAATCTCGCGGATCGCGGCACGCGCATCGTGGTCACGCTCGAGTGCGTAGATGCCCTGGATGACTCGCCGGCCGGCCTGATTCCGCTCGACATGAACGACGCAGTCGAGTCCGGCGCAGATGAGCGAGTGCACGGCCGGCCGGTCCAGCCCTGCCATCAACGCAAGTGCCTCCAGCCGTGCGGGCACATCGTGAGCGGAGTTCGCGTGAACGGTGCCGCATCCGCCTTCATGACCCGTGTTGAGCGCGGTGAGTAAATCGACCACTTCGGCGCCGCGCACCTCACCGATGCAGATGCGATCAGGTCGCATGCGCAGGGACTGCCTGACGAGGTCGCGCATCGTGATGACACCTGCTCCTTCCACGTTCGCAGTGCGCGCCTGCATTCGGACGACATGCCCGCAAGCGGGGCTCAGTTCGGCTGAGTCCTCGACCAGCACCAGCCGCTCGTCATCGCCGAGCCGCGAGAGCAACGCACCGAGCACCGTGGTCTTCCCCGCACCCGTGCCGCCACTGATCAGGAAGGACATTCGCGCATCGACCATGGCCGCCAGCAGCTCAGCCATCGTCGCTGTCGCGGAGCCTGAGTCTCGGAGCTCGTCAAGAGTGAAGCCTGTCGAGCGGGGCACGCGGATCGAGATGGCGGTTCCGGCTGACGAGAGCGGCGGGAGGACAGCATGAAGCCTGGCTCCGTTGGCGAGCTGCGCGTCGACGAAGGGCGATGCGTCATCCAGGCGCCTGCCCGCACTCGCCGCCAGGCGTTGCGCCAAGCGGCGCACTTCGTCCTCGCCCGTGAAACGGATCTCGCTGCGCACCAGACCTGCGCCTTCGTCGATCCACACCGAGTCGGGCGCGTTGACGAGCACATCGGTGATCAGCGGGTTGCGGAGCAGGGGATCGAGGCGTCCGGCACCGAGGAGCTCCCGCCGGAGCACCTCGACGAGCTCGAGAACGGCGCTGTCTCCGAGAAGCACGCCTTCCTCGCGGAGGGCAGCGGCCACCTGCGAGGGCGTGGCCTCGCCTTGACCGGCGATGAGTCGGGTGCGCACGCGCTCCAGGAGCGAGGCAACCATGACACCTACGCCGCGGCAGTGACGCCGGCGCTCAGGCCGTCACCGATGCACGCGCGAATGACGGTGTCGGGAATTCGCGGAAGCTGACCGTCGTCCGCGAACGCGCCGCCGGCCGGAATCGTGCCCAGGATCGGCACTCCGAGAATCTGCCCAATGGAGTCTGGGCGAACCCCACCCGGCCGTTCGCGCACGATGACGCGAATTTCGCCGGTGATCGCGGAGACCTCCTCGAGGCATCGTGCCGCTGCGACTGCTCCGCGCACTCGCGCATTGACGACGAGGACGAGTGCATGTGCGCGGCTGAGCACCGCGGTAGAGGTCTTATTGAGATCACGCGGCAGATCGACCACGGTGAGATCGAAACCACGAGCACCTGCGTCGAGCACGGCGTTCCAGGAATCGGCTGTCGCCTCGGGGGAACCCTCGCGATCCCACGACAGGACAGCGGCACCACGCACGATCGGCAATGCCTGACGAAATGCTCCGGGTGCCAGCCGACCGCGGGTGTCGACGAGCTCCGGCCAGCGAATTCCCGCGGCCTCCTCCCCGCCCAGCACGAGGTCGAGACCCCCGCCAAGGCGATCGCCATCGATCAGCAGGCTCGAGATTCCTCGGGAGGAGGCCTCGACCGCGCAGGCCGCCGCCAGCGTGGATGCCCCGGCACCACCGGACGCGGGCATGACAGCAAGCAGTCGGCCCTCACGCGATGGCTCATCGGTGCAGGCTCCCAGTCGCTCGATCAGCCATGGCTCTGCCTCCGGAAGGCAGGCCACTTGCTCAGCACCGATGCTGACGGCCGCGCGCCAGGCAGCAGGGTCGACCGAGTCGCGCGAGCCTTGGGTTACGACGATCACCCCACTGCGGCGGGGAAGCCCATCACTTGCAGCGGCTTCAGCTACGTCGATCAGCACAATCGACGCACTGCTCCATCGTGATCGATCTACCGGCGCATGCGCCATCACGTGGAGCTCCGTGCCGGAGATCGACGCGAGCCGCGAGCACTCATCGATGAGCTCGGTGTCCGTGCTGACAAGAAGTGGTCGTGCAAGATTCATGTGGCCTCCCCTATGTAGTGGAAGCATCAACCCGGCGCGATCAGCGATCAATGCCGTCGACCACGCCTGTGGATGACGCCGGCACCAGTTGGGCCTGTGGACGAGATAGCGTGGTCTTATGACATCAGGTGCCGTAGCCCGCGCGCCGATCGCCGCATTCTTCGATCTCGACAAGACGATCCTGGCCAAGTCGAGTTCCTTCGCCTTCGCTCGCCCCTTCTACAAGGAAGGGCTCATTGGCCGCGCTGACGTCATCAAGAGCGCGTATGCCCAGTTCGTCTACCTGGCCTCAGGTGCTGATCACGATCAGATGGAATCGATGCGTCAGTACATGTCGAATCTGGTCACCGGCTGGGAGGTCGAGAAGGTCCAGCAGATCGTCGCCGAGACTCTCGACACGATCGTGGACCCGATGGTCTACGAGGAGGCACTCGACCTCATCGCGCATCACCGCATGCTGGGGCACCAGATCATCATCATCTCTTCGTCCGGCACCGATGTCGTCGAGCCGATCGGGCAGCGCCTCGGCGCTGATCTCGCCATAGGCACACAGGTCGCGATCGAGGACGGCAAGTACACCGGCGAGATCCTGTTCTACGCCTATGGCCCGGGCAAGGCCGAGGCAATGCGAAGCCTTGCCGCAGAACGCGGCTACGACCTCACCGAGTGCTACGCATACTCCGACTCCTTCACCGACGTGCCGATGCTCGAGGCCGTCGGCCACCCGGTCGCGGTGAACCCCGACACCGAACTGCGCAAGCTCGCCGTAGAGAACGACTGGCCGATCCGCGATTTCGCGAAGCCCGTCGCCATGAAGAGCCGCATCGACAAGAAGCAGGCCGCAGCCGCGGGTGCCGGTGTCGCTCTTGGGGCAGTCGCGCTGGGCATCGCCTGGTACGCGCGGCGTCGCTCGCTGCGCGCCTAGATCTCGACGGCCTTCGCGCCCATCGCCAGTGCGGTAGCGAACCAGGTGACGTAGGCATTGATGCCCTCGGCCGTTCCGGTCGAGTACTCGCGAATCGCACTGACATAGGCCGGGCGTCCGAGCTCGAACATTCCGTGCTCTGGAATGGTGAACAGGGAGGGATCTATTCCCTTGGAAGCCATCACGAGTCGCACGCTCGCTCGCGCGACCAGGCCGCTGCCGACCTCGAATGGTCGCAGGGCCGAGAGCTCGCCGTGGACGATCGCCGCGACGAGCAATGCAGGCGAGGTGGACATGGTGATCACTTCGGCGAGGCCGGCCAGTTGATGCCCGATCACCGCTGCCGGCGGCAGCTGGCCCATGTTCAGCGGATCACGCACGTCGTCAGTGCTGCGCGGGCGTCCGCGCTCCTCATCAGAGGTGAAGCCGAGTGCGGCAATCGCATGCAACTCGGCCAGCACCTGCAGCGGCGAGGTCGCCCAGGTGTCGACGAGAGCAGGAACCCGCGCAGTGAGCACCTGGGCATTGCCCAGGATCCGGCCCATCGGCGAGTCGTCGACCACGGCGGTGTCGGCACCGTCGATCGCCGCCGAGTCGCGCGCTCCGCGCATCACCGAGGCGGCCGCGACCTCCGCGGCCTTCGCGCGTACCCCCCTGTCCCACAGCACCGCATCGATCTCGTCGCGGGTGGCGGAGAGCAGAGCGGCGGTTGACTCGCTGAGAGGCAGGTCACTGAGCGGATCAGGTGTTTCGGCGCGGGCGGTCACTCCCTCATCTAACCTGACTCCACCTGCATCGCCGCTCGGCCCAGCCACCCGAGCCGAACCACGAAGGATCACCATGAGCACTGAAGCTCTGTCGAACCTCGGCAGCGAATCCCGCACTTTCGCGCCGAGCCCCGAGTTCGCCGCGGCCGCCAACGCGCAGCCGGGCCTATACGCCGAGGCATCCACCGACCGCCTGGCCTTCTGGGCCAAGCAGGCCGAACGCCTGGACTGGGCCGAGCAGTTCACCCAGGTGCTCGACTGGTCGAATGCGCCATTCGCGCGCTGGTTCGTCGACGGCAAGCTCAATGTTGCCTACAACTGCGTCGATCGACATGTCGAGGCAGGTTACGGCGGCCAAGTCGCAATCCGGTTCGAGGGCGAGCCCGGCGATCTTCGCAACATCACTTACGCGGAGTTGCAGGATGAAGTCTGCAAGGCAGCAAATGCGCTCACTGAGCTCGGCATCACCGCGGGTGATCGCGTCGCCATCTACATGCCGATGATTCCTGAGGCCGTGATCGCGATGCTCGCCTGCGCGCGAGTCGGTGCGCCGCACTCGGTGATCTTCGGCGGGTTCGCCGCGCATGCGCTCGAGAGCCGCATCAACGATGCCGAGGCGAAGCTCGTCATCACGACTGACGGGCAGAACCGACGTGGCTCAGCCATGCCGCTCAAGCCGGCCGTCGACGAGGCGGTCAAGACGACTCCGACGGTCGAGCACGTTCTCGTAGTGAAGCGCACCGGCGGCGAGGTCGACTGGAATCCGGATCTCGACGTGTGGTGGCACGACATCGTCGATCGCCAGAGCCCGCAGCACGAGCCCGAGGCGTTCGACAGCGAGCACCCGCTGTTCATCCTCTACACCTCCGGCACCACCGGAAAGCCCAAGGGAATCCTGCACACCACCGGCGGCTACCTGACACAGACCTCGTACACGCATTTCAACGTGTTCGACCTCAAGCCCGAGACCGACGTGTACTGGTGCACCGCCGATATCGGCTGGGTCACCGGGCACTCATATGTCGTCTACGGTCCGCTCTCGAACAGAGCCACCCAGGTGATCTACGAGGGCACTCCCGATACCCCCGGCCAGGATCGATGGTGGGACATCGTCGAGCGCCACAAGGTGTCGATTCTGTACACCGCGCCTACCGCTATTCGCACCTTCATGAAGTGGGGCGATGACCTTCCGCAATCGAAGGACCTCTCGTCGCTTCGCGTACTCGGATCCGTCGGTGAATCCATCAATCCCGAGGCATGGATGTGGTACCGCGATGTCATCGGCGGCAATCGCTGCCCGATCGTCGACACGTGGTGGCAGACAGAGACCGGCGCGATGATGATCTCGCCCCTTCCCGGTGTCACGGCGACCAAGCCCGGCTCCGCGATGACTCCCCTTCCCGGCATCTCGGCAGCGATCGTCGATGACAACGGCACGCCCGTGGGCGATGGTCACGGCGGCTACCTGGTGCTGACCGAGCCGTGGCCCTCGATGCTGCGCGGCATCTGGGGCGATAACGAGCGTTACGTCGATACCTACTGGTCGCGCTGGCCGCAGTACTACTTCGCCGGTGACGGCGCGAAGTACGACGATGACGGCGCCCTCTGGCTGCTGGGTCGCGTCGATGACGTCATGAACGTCTCCGGGCACCGCATCTCGACCACCGAGGTCGAGTCAGCCCTCGTCTCGCATCCGACAGTCGCCGAGGCCGCCGTGGTGGGAGCCAATGACGAGATGACGGGGCAGGGAATCGTGGCCTTCGTGATCCTGCGCAAGGGATCCGAGGACGGCCCAGGGGTCGCGAAGGCACTGCGCGATCACGTGGCGAAGGAGATCGGACCGATCGCGAAGCCTCGGCAAATCATGATCGTCGCCGAGCTACCCAAGACCCGCTCGGGGAAGATCATGCGAAGGCTCCTGCGCGATGTCGCTGAGAACCGTGACCTGGGCGACGCGACCACACTGGCCGACCCGACCGTCATGAATATGATCGCCGCAGGGCTTTCGAGCTCACCGACAGAGGAGTAGTCCCATGGCGAGAGAGCAGATCCTCTCTCGCCCCTCGCTGTTCCAGCGTCAATGGCTTCGCGCTCAACTACGTGACGAGACGTTCGGCGGAATCCTGCTGCTGGTGATGGCGGTCATCGCGCTCATCTGGGCCAACTCGCGCTGGGGTAACGCCTACGCCGATCTCGTCGGATTCCAGGTCGGCCCTGAGTCGCTCGGCCTCCACCTGAGCCTGGGCACCTGGGCCGCCGATGGCCTGCTTGCCGTGTTCTTCTTCATCGCCGGGCTCGAGCTCAAGCATGAGTTCGTCCTGGGCACTCTCTCGAAGCCGGCCCAGGCTGTCGTGCCCATCGCAGCGGCGCTCGGCGGAATGATTCTTCCCGCAGCGATCTTCATCATCGTCAACGTCACCTCGGCCGATGGTGCGCCCGTGGGCTGGGGCATACCCATGGCGACCGACATCGCCTTCGCGCTCGCCGTTCTCGCCGTGGTCGGGCGGCGACTTCCCCTGCCCTTGCGCGCCTTCCTGCTTGCGCTCGCTGTCGTCGATGACCTGGGAGCCATCACGGTCATCGCGATCTTCTACTCCCATGGCTTCAATGCAGGCTGGTTCCTCGGCGCACTTGCGCTGTTCGCCCTCTACGCGATTGCGCAGCGGGCTCGCTGGCGCACGCCAGTGCTCTACATTCCGCTCGCATTCCTCGCGTGGTACTGCCTGTTCCAGAGCGGCATTCATGCGACGGTCGCCGGTGTCGCACTAGGCCTGCTCACGCGAGTCAAGCTCGATGAAGGTGAGGTGTCGAGTCCGGCCGATCGCATGTCTCACTTGATTCACCCGATCAGCGCAGGACTATGCGTCCCCCTCTTCGCATTCTTTGCCTCCGGCGTTGACCTGCGCAGCACCGGACTCCTCGGAGCGCTCAGCAATCCGATAGCCATCGGCGTGCTCATTGGATTGGTGATCGGCAAGCCTCTGGGAGTCTTCGGAACGGCCTGGCTTACTGCGCGCTTTACCCGGGCTCAACTGAATCCGCTTCTCGCCTGGCGCGATATCGCCACTGTCGGCCTGCTGGCCGGC
>JBJSWO010000018.1:0-7824 GCA_046085905.1 Actinomycetes bacterium
CGAATCCGGCCGCACTGCTGCTGCTCATTGTCATCTATCTGGTCTTCGGTGCCGGCCTGCTGCTCGTCGCCCGTGCCTGGTGGCTGATGCGCACCTGGCAGCGAGGTGCCTTCGTTCTGACCCAGGTCATCGCCTTGCTCGTGTTCTTCGACCTGGCACGATCCGACGAGATGGTGCCGCGCCTGGTGGGCATCGCAATCCTGCTGATGGCCGTCACCGGCATCATCCTGGTGTTCACTCCGCGAGTGCTGCGAGTCTTCGCCGAGGCCCAGCGCCGCTAATCGGCCGTGAGCCCCTCGCGCAGCTCGCCGAGGGCTCGGGCGAGCAGTCGGGAGACATGCATCTGCGAGATGCCGACCTGCTCGGCAATCTCGCTCTGGCTCATGTTCTTGAAGAAGCGCATCATGATGATCTGTCGCTCGCGCTCAGGCAGCTTGTCGAGAAGCGGTCGCAGTGACTCGCGATACTCGACTTCCTCCATGCCAGGGTCCTCGAAGCCGAGAGTCGAGGCCACGCCACCACGGTCATCCTCACCGTCGTCATCGAGGGACTTCGCGCTGAAGGCTGCCTGTGCCTCGAGAACCTCCAGGACATCCTCAGGAGTGATGCCGACGCGGTCGGCGATCTCGCGCACGGTGGGGGAGCGATTCAGCTCGCCGGTGAGATCCTCGGTAGCGGTGTAGATCGGGCCGCGCAGTTCCTGCAGTCGGCGTGGCAGGCGAATGGTCGTCGTGCGATCACGGAAATGCCGCTTGATCTCGCCCACGATCGTGGGCGTCGCGAAGGTACTGAACTCCAGGCCGCGCTCGATCTCGAAGCGGTCGATCGCGCTGATCAGGCCGATCGTGCCCACTTGCACGAGATCGTCGTAGTTCTCGCCGCGATCGCGGTAGCGGCGGGCGATGTGATGCACGAGCGGAAGATGCATCGTGATGAGCTCATCGCGGGCCGCAGCGAACTCTGCAGAACCCTGCTCAGATGAGGACAGCACCTCGAGCAACTCGCGCTCGCGCGCGCGCTGCTCATCACCCCACCTCTCGTCACCGGGTGGGCTGGTATCGACCGAGGTCACGCGTTGACCGGCTCGTGACGCTTGACGTGCAGGGTGAGGCAGACCTCGCCGGAATCGACCGAGGCGGTGACGTCATCGACCAGGGCGGTGAGAACTGTCCATCCGAAGGTGTTGGTCGCAGGCACGGTGCCGCTGGTGGTCATGCCGCGCACCTCAATGCGCAGTGCGCCTTGGGCTTCAGTGAACACGCAGCGCAGCTCGCTGCCGGCCACGGCATCGAGCACGAGCTGGGCCGCAGCCTCGTCGACCGCGAGACGGAGATCCTCGAGCTGGTCGATCGGCAGATCAGCCCGCACGGCCATCGCCGCGGCCATGGTGCGGGCCAGCGAGACGTACTGGGTCTGGGCGGGGAAGCTCACGGTCACGGCGTTGGTCATGTCACTCCTTCTCGGGCCCCAGTATCCAGGCTTCAGTCGCCCAGGCGGGCCAGGTTCGCCAGGGCGTCGCCCGCAACCCGATATGGCACCCACTCGGTCAGGCCTTCGGCTCCGAGCGAGGCGTAGAAATCGCGGCTCGGCGTGTTCCAGTCGAGCACGCTCCAGTCGAGCCGCCCGTAGCCCTTCTCGACGCACTCCTGCGCCAATCGAATGAGCAGCGCCTTGCCGTGGCCGCGGCCGCGATGAGCGGGGCGCACGTAGAGATCCTCGAGGTAGATGCCGTGCCGGCCGAGCCAGGTCGAGTAGTTCAGGAAGTAGAACGCGTAGGCGATGACCTCGCCGGATTCCTCGACCACGAGTGCGTGCACCCGCGGGCTCTCACCGAACAGGTCGCGCGTGAAGTCGGCCTCGGTCGCGATCGCCTGCTCGGCTGCCTTCTCGTACTCGGCGAGCTCGAGCACCATCGCGATAAGCGCGGGAACATCTTCCGGGGTGACGGGGCGAATCAGGCTCGTCGGCAAGGGTCCTCCTCAGAAAGCGAGGCCCGGCAGACGTAGTCCGCCGGGCCTCGTAACGCATGGTTACGCCTTCTTGGTCTCCCAGAAGATCGCGGCGATCTCGTCGATCTTGGCGAGCAGTGCATCGGCAACCGCAACGTCGGTGGTCGACTTGGTGCCGCCGGCACCGGCCAGCTTGGTGGCCTCATTGAAGAGGGTGTTCAGGTTCGGGTACTTCTCGAAGTGCGGGGCCTTGAAGTAGTCGGTCCAGAGAACCCAGAGGTGCTCCTTGACCATGGTCGAGCGGTCTTCCTTGATCGCGATGGCGCGAGCCTTGAAGTCAGCATCGGAGGAGTCGTTGTACTTGACCATGCAGGCCTTGACCGACTCGGCCTCGAGGCGGGCCTGGGCGGGGTCGTACACGCCGCAGGGCAGGTCGCAGTGGGCGTAAGCAGTGGTGCGGGGGGTGAGGATGCGCGAGAGCATGTGAACCCTTTCGATTAGCGGAACAGCCCCGGGAGGCCCGAGCGGCTATGAGGTGAGCCTACCCTCGCCGGCGGGAGGCGGCAGGATGACCTCATGGGGATTGGCTCACATCTGACCACTGTCCGGATCATCGGCCCGTCAATGGAGCCTGCCTTGAGAACCGGCGACTGCTGGGTGGTGCGCCTTGGCGCGCGAGTCTCGCCGGGCGACGTCGTCTTCGCTGTTCACCCGCTGCGCCCTGATCTGCGGATCGTGAAAAGGGCGATCCGCCGGGAAGGCACTGGCTGGTGGATTGAAGGGGATAACCCCGACTCGAGTGATGACAGTCGAAGTTTCGGGCCGGTCGACGAGGTGCTCGGGAAGCTGGTCTTCCGCTACTCGCCGCTGATCCGCCGCGGCTGACGGATGCTCTGCCTCGTCTAGCTGAGGGCCGAGCGGATGGCACGGACCAGCTCTGCAGGGGCATCGACCATGGCCGGGCCGTACCAGGTGAGCAGGCGACCGCTGACGAGTGCGGCATGGGCCGCGAAGGCCTCGGGGCCGTCGTCGATCGTGAAGACGTAGGGCTCATCGGGCAGGATCACGAGTTCGGTGTCGGGCACTTGATTCAGCTCGAGCTTCGGATAGCGCTCCGGATGCAGCCCGAGGGCGTTGAAGATCCCGAGCCGGCCCAGCAATTCACCAGCGTAGGTGTCGGAGCCGACGAACATCCAGGGCTTGCGCCAGATCGGGATGAGTGCGGTCACCGGGTAGTCGAAGACCGGCTCGGGATTCGCCCAGTTGGCACGGGCCTGCTCGAGCCAGGATACGTGTGAGTGGCCGAGCGCCTCGAAGAGTCGAGTCATCGAGTCGAGGGCCTGATCGACATTGCGGATCTCGGTGACCCAGACGGCCAGGCCCGCCTCGCGCAGCTCGGCGATGTGCTCAGGCTTGTTCTCCTCCTCATTCGCGATGACGAGGTCGGGGGCCATCGCGATGATCGCGCCGACATCGGGATTCTTCGTGCCGCGGATGCGCGTCACGTCGAGCCCCTCGGGATGAGTGCACCAGTCAGTGGCCGCAATGATTGCGCCGGGCATGGTGGCCTCGACTGCCTCGGTCAGAGAGGGCACCAGGCTGACGATGCGGGTGACCTGCTCAGGAAGCATGACCTTTGCACCGAGATCGTCACGGAGCTCGCGCAGTTCGCTCATGCGCCAGTTCCGGAGGTGAGTGAGGTGAGCGCTGACACGAAGGTGTCGATGTCCGCCGTCGTGGTATCCCACGAGCACATCCAGCGCACTTCGTTAGTCGCTTCGTTCCAGACATAGAACGGGGTGACCTCCTGCAGGGCCGGGGTGATGGCGGCGGGAATGATCGCGAAGACCGCATTAGCTTCGACTGCCTGCGTGAGCGTGACGCCGGGGATCCCGGCGACCTTCGATGCCAGGTACTGCGCCATCGCATTGGAGTGCTCGGCATTCGCGCGCCACAGGTCGTTCTCGAGCAGGGCGATGAACTGGGCCGAGACGAAGCGCATCTTGCTCGCGAGCTGCATGTACTGCTTGCGGACGTAGCCGAGGGTCTCACCGGCCTTGAGTGATGGATTGAGGATGACAACCGCCTCGGCACCCATTGCGCCGTTTTTCGTAGCGCCGAAGGAGAGCGCATCGACGCCGATATCGGTCGTCATCTCGCGGAGAGTGCAGCCGAGCCCCGCTGCGGCGTTAGCGAGTCGAGCGCCGTCGAGATAGACATACATGTTGAGCTCGTGCGCCGTCGCAGTGATCGCGCGCAGCTCATCGAGCGAGTAGCGCGTGCCGTACTCGGTCGACTGGGTGACGAGTACGACCCGCGGCTGGGCGTGGTGGAAGTCGCCGATGCCCCAGTGCTGGGCTCGGATGAGTTCAGGGGTGATCTTGGCGTCGTCGCTGGGTACGGCGATGACCTTCGAGCCCAGCAGCTTTTCGGGAGCCCCGGCCTCGTCGACATTCACATGAGCCGTGGTCGCGCAGATGAGGCTCTCCCAGGTGCGCAGCATGGACTGCATGCCGACCACGTTGGCGCCGGTGCCGTTGAAGACGGGGAAGATCTCGGCCTCCGCGCCGAATTCACCGCGGATCAGCTCGATCGCGCGGGAGGTCCAGGGGTCGGCACCGTAGGAGACGGCGTGGTCGGCATTCGCGGCAGCGATGGCCTCGAGTACTCGCGGGTGAACCCCGGAATGGTTGTCACTGGCCAGGGAGCGCATGCCTGCCACGCTACCAACTCGCCATTAGGCTCGAATCATGCTCGCCGTCTACGCCGCTGCCGTCGATCCCGTTGACCCGCTGTCGTGCCTGCGGGTGGGGAAGCTGGCTCCGCTTCCGACGCCCTCTGACTGGGTGAAAGTGCGCGTGCGGGCCGCGAGCCTGAACCACCACGACTTGTGGGCACTCAAGGGCGTGGCGCTCAAGGCCGATCAGGTGCCGATGATCCTGGGCTCCGACGCCGCAGGAGTCACCGACGATGGTCGCGAGGTGATCGTGCATGCCGTGCTCGGTGATGCTGCGGTCGGCCGCGGTGACGAGACCCTCGACCCGCGACGCTCGCTGCTCAGCGAGATCTACCCGGGCGCTCTCGCGGAGTATGTGCGCGTGCCCGCTCGCAATCTGGTCGACAAGCCGGCTGAGCTGTCGTGGGAGGAAGCCGCGTGCCTGCCGACCGCGTGGCTGACGGCCTATCGGATGCTCGTGACGAAGTCGGGGCTCTCTGCAGGCGACACCGTGCTGGTGCAGGGCGCGGCAGGCGGTGTCTCGACCGCGCTGATCATTCTCGGCAAGGCACTCGGCTTCACGGTCTGGGCGACCTCGCGCGATGAGGCCAAGCGCGAGTGGGCCCTGTCGATCGGTGCTGATGAGGTGTTCGCGTCGGTGGAGCGCCTGCCGCGCACTGTCGATGCCGTGATGGAGACCGTCGGCGAGGCGACCTGGGAACATTCGCTGCGATCACTGCGACCGGGAGGCCGAATCGTGATCTCGGGTGCGACCTCAGGCCAGATGCCCCCGGCTCAGCTCAATCGCGTGTTCTTCCTTCAGCTCGAGATCATCGGATCCACGATGGGCACCCTCGACGAGCTGCGAGACCTCGTCGACCTGCTCGTGCGCACGGGCGTGCGTCCGGTCATCGATCGCGTGCTGCCCATGGAGCAGGCAGCCGAGGCCTTCGCGATCATGAATGAGGGAAGCGTGCACGGAAAGCTCGTGCTCACCCGACAGGCGCATCAATGACCTCACTGCGCATCGACGGAGCGACAGTTTGGACGGGGCGACATGCTCCCGACGGCTCGATACTCACTACTGATTCGATTCTTCTGCGCGATGGACGAATCGTCGCGCTCGGCGACACCGGGCGTGCAATGAACGCCGACGAGGTGATCGACGGCAGCGGTGCATTCGTGTGTCCGTCCTTCGGCGACGGTCACATGCACCCCGTCATCGGCGGGCTCGAGCATGCGTTCGCGCAGATCCGCACGGCCACGACGACCGATGACGTGATCGCGGCCGTCAAGGCGTGGGCCGAGGCGAATCCGGAAGCCGAGTGGGTGCGCGGTGACGGACTCGACATCACCCTCGCGCCGAATGGGGTATTCGAGGCCGCCTGGCTCGATGCAGTGATTCCGGATCGCCCGGTCTACCTACATGGCTCCGACGGACACACCGTGTGGGTGAACTCCGAGGCCCTGCGGCGAGCGGGCTATTCGGCAGGCGTCACACAACCCGCGGGTGGCGAGATCGTGCTGGATGCCGAGGGAGCGCCGATCGGAACCCTGCGTGAGCCCAGTGCGTTCATGCCCGTGCGCACACTGCTGCCCCCGCCCAGTCCGGAGCAGGCCCGCAGTGCCCTCGATCATGCGACCGCGCGTTTCGCGGCAGCGGGCATCACGTGGGTCCAGGACGCCCTGCAGGAGCCATCGGCCATGCCACTGTGGATCGGTGCAGCGGAGCACGGTGCGCTGCATGTCGATGTCGATCTCGCGATCTGGATGGATCCGAGTTCATGGCGCGAGACTCTGGCCTCCCTCCCATCGGTCCGTGCGCTCATCGACGATGCGGAGATCCCGGGACTGACCGCGACAACGGTGAAGTTCTTCGCCGACGGCATCATCGAGTCAGCGACGGGTGCCCTGCTCGAGCCCTACTGTGACTGCCCGACAAGCCTCGGCATTCCGAACTGGGCTCCTGACCAGATGGCCGAGGCCATGATCGCCGTCGACCTGCTGGGCTTCACCATTCATGTGCACGCGATCGGCGATGCGGGTGTCCGGGAGACCCTTGACGCCTTTGAGCAGGTGGTGGCCACGAACCCGCCGCGCGATCGGCGCTGGACCATCGCTCATTTGCAGCTCGTTGACGAGACAGACATCCCGCGACTGCTCGAACTCGGTGTCATTGCGAATTTCGAGCCGTACTGGGCACACCTCGATAACTGGCAGCGCGAGCTCAATGCGAAGCGGCTGGGCGAGAAACGACTCAACCAGCAGTACCGGATCGGCAGCTTCGTCCGAACGGGAAATGTGGTCTCGTTCGGAAGTGACTGGCCCGTGACGACCTTCGCCCCGCTGGAGTGCATGCAGGTGGCTGTCACCCGGCAGTTGGATCGCGATTCGAAGCCGTGGATGCCGGAGGAGTGCATCACGGTCGATCAGGCACTCACCGCCTACACCCGTGGCATTGCCGTTCAGTCCGGGCGATCCGACTGCGGTGAGCTGCGCCCCGGAGCGCGAGCCGATCTGGTGCTCCTCGCTCGCGATCCGCGGCTCGTGGAACCAATGACAATCGGCGAGATCGAGGTGCTCGGCACGTGGAAGGCGGGTCAGCGAACCTTCGGCTGAGCCGTCAGGACGCTCGCGTCTGAATCGTCGTCCTACTCGTCGTCATCGTCATCGAGGCGGGCGATCCAGCTGGCCAGCCGTTCGATGGGAGTCTCGAACTCCGGGTTCAGGTCGACGAACTCGCGCAGCCGCTCGGCCAGCCAGTCAAGGCTGACTTCTTCCTCGCCCCTGCGCTTCTGGAGCTCCTCGATGCCGCGGTCGGTGAAGTACATGGCTACGCGAATGCCGCTTCCACGATGGCCTTCTGCTCGGCATCGTGACGATGATGCGCGCCGACGGCGGGGGAGGACGACGCGGGGCGAGCCACGGCCGTGACGGGCCGATCGATGAGCTGCGGCAGGTGCATGGCCATGAAGCTCCAGGCGCCCTGGTTCATCGGCTCCTCCTGCACCCACATGACCTCGGCATCGGGGTAGCCCGCGATGGTCGGGGGCAGTGAGCGCGCCGGCAGCGGGTAGAGACGTTCGATGCGCACGATCGCGACGTCGGTGATGTTGTTCGCCTCGCGATGGGCGAGCAGGTCGTAGTAGACCTTGCCCG
>JBJSWO010000019.1:0-7813 GCA_046085905.1 Actinomycetes bacterium
GTCGTCATCGTCATCGTCACGTCGCTTTGTCCGGACGGGTGCGGACGAGGACGACGGCGAATACGACGACTTCTGAGCGCGACCTCTAAACTGGTCACATGCCCGACGGTGCTCGACTTCTGCCCACCGCGGGCGAAATCCCCGCGAACGGCGTCCTGCTCCACGTCGGGGTGCACAAGACCGGGACCACGGCGCTCCAGGCGGCCCTCGCCGATGCACGGCCCGAGCTGGCCGCGCTGTCAGTGACCTATCCGGGCAAGAAGCAGGCCCATCACACGGCGGCACTTGCGGTGGTCGGCCGAACCTGGGGCTGGAAGGACAACGGCGGAGAAGTCACTCCGATCTCGCGTTACGACAAGCTTGTCGGGCAGGTGAAGGCCTCGAGTGGCAAGGCCATCGTCAGCAGCGAGTTCTTCTGCGAGGCTGATGCCCCGACAGCCGCCCGAGTGGTGAGCGATCTCGGCGGTGACCGAGTCAAGGTCGTCATCACCCTCCGCAATCTCGGCAAGCTGCTCCCCTCGTCTTGGCAGCAGTACCTCAAGTACGGCGTCTCGATGCCGTACGAAACCTGGCTCACTCGTATCTTCGAGACAACCGAGCCGGGCAAGGTGACCCCGTCGTTCTGGCAGCGCAATGACCACGGGGCCGTGGTCCAGCGCTGGTCTGATGCCGTCGGCGCCGAGAACGTCACCGTGATGGTTCTCGAAGGGGTCGATCACGAGGCAAACTTCGTGGCCTTCGCGCAGATGCTGGGAGTTCCGGGCGAAATTCTCGTGAGCCGGATGAACCTCACCTCCAACCGCTCCATGACCGCCGCCGAGGCCGAGTTCCTGCGCCAGCTCAACGCCAAGGTGCGCAAGGAGATGACCTGGGATGACTACCTGAAGTACGTGCGCAATGGCTTCGCGAGGGTGATGGTCGAGGAGCGTGAGCCGGCTGCTGACGAACCGCGCCTTCACACGCCCGATTGGGCATTGGACGCGGCCGTCGAGCGCGGAAATTGGGCGGCTGACGCCATCGCTGCATCCGGCGTGACGGTACTCGGTGATCTTGCCGGTCTGCGTGCTCGAGCCTCGTCACCGCCCGCCCATGACGGCCCCATCGTCGTCCCGACTGATATTGCCGTGAGCGCGGCAATGTCGATGATTCGCACGGCGGAGACGCCCGCGACTCCGAAGGAGCGCGCGCGGGGGCTCGCCTCCAGGCTTCGTCGCTCAACGCGACGCGCATCATCGGGCAAGAAGGCGTGAGCTCGTACGCGAGCGTCGAGGCACATCGCGGCCTTGCTGGCTGCCTCCGGCATCTCGCCGAGCAAGTCCGTGACTCTCAGGGAATCGTCCTGTGCGATCCGCGCCTGGTCATTGCCGAGGCAGCTCTCGCCCCGATCCTTGACGACTCCGGCACCGCGATGCTCGTTCGCCCGCTGCGCGCAGGTGCCGATGTGCGCGTGCGACACCATCTGGTGAACGCTGTCGGCAGCAGCTGGCATGAGGTCTCCGGCCCCGATCACCTTTTCGTCGGCGCCATGCGAGTCGGCCGTGCCGACACTGCCGGAGCTGCAGACGCAATCACCGGACTTGCGAATTCGGTCGAGAGCGGCATGGTCTCGCCCGATCCCGACGACGTGATCCGCCTGTGTGCCGTGGCCATCGTCCGGTCCGGAATTCCGTGCAAGGCGATCGATCTGGTCGACGTGCCGTGGTTCCTCTCGCCCGATGATCGCGATGCCGCGGAAGCTGCGGTTGCGGCTGTTTCCCCGGAACGCATCGCACGGCTTCAGGCCAATCGCGTTGATGACGGCTTCTACTCCACCTTTGTCGTGCGCAAGCTCTCGAAGCCGATGACTGCAGTGGCGCTCAGGCTCGGGATGTCGCCGAACTCGATCACCCTCATCTCGTTCGCCGTGGGCCTGCTCGCGGCGGGCAGCTTCGCACTGGGTGATCGCTGGGCCCTGGTGGTGGGCGCAATCCTGCTGCAGCTGAGCCTGATCATCGACTGCGTCGACGGCGAGGTGGCTCGGGCGACTCGCAGGTTCTCGGCACTCGGTGCCTGGCTCGATGCCTCGACCGATCGTGTCAAGGAATACCTGGCCTATGCGGGGCTCGCGGCCGGTGCAGCGCTGCACGGCATGGACATCTGGTGGCTTGCGCTCGTCATGATGGTGCTGCAGACCACGCGTCACATGACCGACTACGACTTCTCTCGAGTTCAGCGCCAGCGCGAGGCTGTCGTCCCGATTACTGCCATCGACGAGCGTGCCGACCTCACGGCCGCCTCCGGCTGGTCGGTATCCGGTGCGATGGAAATCTCCACGCGCATGAACTCGCGCAATGCGATCCGCTGGGCCAAGCGGGCCATCCACATGCCCATCGGCGAGCGCTGGCTCGTGATCAGCGTGTTCGCGATCATCGGTGGCGCCGCGTGGGCACTGGGCGTGCTGCTCGCACTGGGAGTCATAGCGCTCGCCTATGTCACGGCGGGCCGAGTGCTGCGCAGCCTCAGCTGGCACGGTTCGGCTCCGACCGACGCCTGGGTGCTGCTGTGGCGCCAGGCCGATGCAGGCCCGGTGCTCTCCGGGCTTGGGCGCCTGGTGTCGATCAACGCGGTCTGGGCCGCGCCATTCGGCTGGGCCGTGCCCGCGCTGCTGCGCCTGATCGAGCTCGGCCTCGTGGCCGTGCTGGCGATCTGGCTGTTCCCCTCGGCCACGACCGTGGCCTTCTGGTGGGTTGCCGTCATTGCCTTCCATCACTACGACGTGCTGTACCGGGCCATTGCGGGGCGTCCGACCCCGCGCTGGATCACCTGGGCCGGCTTGGGCTGGGACGGCCGCACGATCGTGGTGATCGCGGTCGCGATCCTGGGCTTGTGCACGTTCACGACGGTGCTGGGCTGGGGCGCGCTGGCCTTGGCGATCATCCTCGTGGGCATTGCCTCGGTACAGTGGTTGCGCAGCGGGCAGTAGCCCCGAACGCGCGCAGACGAACAGGACTCCTCGATGACCGATCGCCCCTCTCGCCCCACCGTGGCCGAGATTCGGGAGGTCTGCCAGCCGCCGGCAATTCGCGGCCGCAAGAACTCCGAGCACTGGGTCGCAGACGTCTACCTGCGCGATATCTCTCCGTACCTGACGAAGCTGCTGCTGCGCACGCCGATCTCTGCCAACCAGGTCACCTGGCTGATGATCCTGACCGGCGCGAGTGCAGGCCTGGTCGTGCTGATCCCGGGCGTGATCGGCGGTCTGCTGGCCATGCTTCTCGGACAGATGCAGATGCTGTGGGACTGCTGCGACGGCGAGGTTGCTCGTTGGCGCAAGAAGTCATCACCGCTGGGAGTCTTCCTCGATCGGGTCGGTCACTACACGACCGAGGGCATCATCCCGATTGCACTTGGTTTCCGCGCAGCGGGCTTCCCGAATCCGGGCTGGCTGGATTCACCGTGGCCGCTCATCGGTGCGCTGCTCGCCGTGATGATTCTCTACAACAAGGCGCTCAACGACATGGTGCATGTCTCGCGGGCCTATAACGACATGCCCAAGCTCGCTGATCGCGCCGATGTCGGAGTTCCGAAGGCTGCGGGCCTGCGCAATCTCCGCTCACTCGCTCGCTTCGTTCCGTTCCATCGCTCGTACCATTCCGTCGAGCTGACGATCCTGATCTTCCTGGCCTCCATCGGCGATGCGGTCACCGGCGATCTTGCCGTCACCCGCATCCTTCTCGCCTTCCTGGCAATCTTCGGCGTGATCACCATCGTCGGTCATCTCGCCTCCATCCTGAGCTCGAGCAAGCTGCGCGCATGACGGCGACGTACGGCGTCGTCGTGCTGACGATGGGCAAGCGCCCGGCGGAACTCCGTGCAGCCGTCGAGTCAGTGCTGAGTCAGCGCGATGTTGAAGTCGACATCGTGGTGGTGGGCAACGGGTGGGTACCGACCGGGCTCCCCGCTCAGGTCAAGACCCTGGCCCTTCCCGAGAACCTCGGCATTCCCGCAGGTCGAAATGCCGGCGTGCCCGAGGTCGACGGTGAGTTGATCTTCTTCCTCGACGACGATGCCTGCCTGGCCGATGACGGCTTCCTTGCCGATCTGGCTCGACGGTTTGCCGCGGATCCCTCGCTCGGTCTCATTCAGCCCCGCGTGGTCGACCCGACAGGCGCGGTCGCCCCGGGCCGCTGGGTGCCTCGGCTTCGACCGGGAAATCATGCGACGCCTGGGCCGGCCACGGCATTGTGGGAGGGCGCTGTCGCGATGCGACGCGATCTCTTCGACTCGATCGGCGGCTGGCCGGATCCGTTCTTCTACGCTCACGAGGGCATCGAGCTCGTGTGGCGGGTGTGGGATGCCGGCTACACCGCGTGGTACGCCGGTGATGTCAGCGTGCATCATCCGGTCATCGATCCGGCACGCCACGAGGTTTACTACCGGCTCAATGCGCGCAATCGCGTCTGGCTGGCTCGCCGAAACCTGCCCGTGGTGCTCGAGCCGGTGTACGTAGGCACCTGGGTCGGCATCACGATGCTGCGGATGCGGGACAAGGATGCGCTCAAGGCCTGGTTGGGTGGTCTGCGCGAGGGAATGCGGGAGAATCCGGGCGGGCGCAAGCCGATGAAGTGGCGAACCGTGTGGGAGATGACCAAGGCCGGACGCCCGCCGGTCATCTAGTGCGACTTACTTCGCGCAGTAGGCCTCATCGCCGCTGTTCACGTTCGCGGTGAGATCCTTCATCGCGTCGGCAATCTGCACGGGCTTCACGCCGGTGAAGTCGGTGCCGATGATGAGATCCATCGCCTGACCCTGGCCTTTCGTGGCCACGCCGTTAGCGCTCGTGGCGTAGATCAGGGTCTTGGCGGAGACGTCGTAGCCCGGGTCGTAGTTGACCTGCGTGGTCGTGATGTCGGAGGTATCCCAGTTTCCGGTGTCGCGCACGAGGTAGCCCTCGGCCTTGAGCTGCTTGGCGACCTTCTTGGCCAGGCCCTTGGTCGTGGTGCCGTTGTAGACGTTGACGCGAATTCCGGAAGGCTCGGCCTTGAGCAGCGGTTGATCACCCGCCGGCTTGGGCGGCCACGCGGTGTCGTTGGCGATTGCCTTCCAGATCGGCTTCGCCTTCTTCTTGTTCAGCAGCACGGTGGCGCCATCACCGCTGGGATACCAGGGCATCGTGGTGAAGGTGACCTTGCTCGGCTTGAGATCCTTCAGGCTGAGCGCGATCTCCTTGAGATTGTCGACATTGGCCAGGGTTGGGTCGGCGGTGAGCGACTCGGTCGCCGCATTGAGAACGCCGAGCATCTTCGCCGGGTTCAGCAGCGTGCCGCTCGACAGAGTCTTGCGCATCAGCGAGGAGAGGAACGCCTGCTGGCGGCGGATGCGTGAGGTGTCGGAGCCGTCACCGAGACCGTGGCGGGTGCGCACGAAGGCCAGGGCCTCCTCGCCGTTGACGACGTGCAGGCCCTTCTTCATGACCAGGCCGCTGAGCTTGTCGTTGACGTCCTCGGTGAGGCAGATTTCGACGCCATCGAGGGCGTTGACGATGTTCTTGAACCCGCCGAAGTCGACGAGCATGAAGTTGTTGATGTCGAGGCCGGTCATCTCCTCGACGGCCTTGATCGTGCAGCCCGGGCCACCGAGCTCGATTGCCGAGTTGAAACGCGCCTGGTAGCCGCCGACGGTGCTGCCGTCGGACTTCTTGCACGTCGGCAGGGTGATCAATGTGTCACGCGGGATGCTGACGGCAATCGCACTCTGGCGGTCGGCGCTCACGTGCAGCAGGATCGTGGTGTCGGAGCGCGCCCCGCTGATCACCCCGGCCTTGCCGTAGCCCTTATTGCCCTTTCCTTGGCGGGTGTCGCTACCCATGAGCAGGATGTTGAGCGGCGTGTAGTTGCCGGTCTCCTCATCGACGATGGAGGGGGCTGCGGTCGAGCCAGTCTGGTCGCTGATGTCGATCGTGGTGATGTTGCCCGAGAGTTGGCCCAGGAGCATATTCACGCCCGCACCCACGGCGGTCATCGCCAGTACGGCGACGGCGAGCACGGCAGCCAGCAGGCGAGGCCAGCGGCGGCGGGCAGGGGTGGTCATCACGGCTCCTTCGAGGGGGTTCATCCATGGTAAGTCGCTGCCGACCGATTGCCGACCAGCGGCACTCCCGCATAGGACGTCGATCCATGGGGCACGGTTCCCGACATTTCGGGCATTCCTGGCTGAGTGAATCACCCAGTGATGTTGTTGGTGTGACAGTTGGGGCATGTGAGAATGGCAGTTCAGGCGGGACCTTCCTCACCCGCCGGGAAGGCACGTGTGTCCAGACCCGTACGACCGCGACTCGCGCGCGCCCTCGTACCTACCCTGGTCATTGCCGTCTGCGCGGGCGGACTCACGACAGGAGTCCTGGCTGCCCCGGCCCTGGCCGCCAAGGCGCGTGCCGGCATTACCCTGCCCGCCGCGGTCACCAACGACACCTCGTATGGCAGCGGCTCGCCCATCCTTGTCACCACGTCGACTCCAGGGCCACTCAATTGGAGCCTGGTCATCGCCTCGCGCTGCGCGCAGGTGCGCACGATCACCGGCCAGCAGCCGGCAGCCGGCCCACTGGCCATTGCCTGGGATGGCCTGACCGATGCCGGTCAGCCGGCACCGCCAGGTAACTACACCCTGACGCTCACGGGAGCCAATGGCGGTGACACCGTGAACGCACTCACGGCCTATGCGCGAGTGAACCCGTCGCCGGGATCACCCGCTGATCCGTGCGGTCCGCCATCGTCGTTCACGATCACCGGAGCCGGCTTCGGGCATGGAGTCGGAATGTCGCAGTGGGGCGCATACGGCATGGCGAATGAGGGAGCTGATGCCTCAACCATCGTCACGCACTACTTCGCCGGCTCGAGCGTTCAACCCGTCCAGGACGACATGAACATCCGCGTGAACCTGCTGTACCAGGTCAATAACGCGAAGTTCCGCACCGAGCCTCTCGAAGCCGGAGGCGGCGCCATCGAGCTCACCATCGGCGGTGCACTCGTGCTCGGTGGCCCGAGCGATACGTTCACGGCGGAACTCGTGCCGGAGGGCGTGCGCGTGATCAAGACAGCCAACGGCACGGCGACTGATCTCGGCACTGCACCGAAGATCGGCGTGCGATGGGCAGGCACCCGAACACCCGGCACGACAGTCGGCGGTGCAACGCTCCTCAACATCACCGGGCCCAAGGGCACGCTTTCCTCGGAAGGCCACCGCTACCGCTACGGCTCGGTCGAGATCGTTCCGGTGAATACCGACTCGGGTCGCGCGCTCAACGTGATCAATGCGTTGCGTCTGCACGAGGAGTATCTCTACGGCATCTCGGAAGTCTCGAGTTCTTGGCCACTCGCTGCGCTGCAGGCGCAGGTGATCGCTGCGCGCTCATACGCGCTCAGCAAGATCAATGCCGGAATTCGCAAGCCCTGCTCATGCCACCTTGACGACGGCAAGGGTCCGTACACCGATCAGACATTCAGCGGCTGGAGCAAGGTGAGCGGTGCCAAGGGCGACAACTGGTTGGCTGCCGTGAATGGCACCCTCGCATCCGAGACGACGGGCCTGGCACTCCTCGATGGCACGGGCAAGCCGATCAAGGCGTTCTACACCGCTTCCACGGGTGGCCTCACGACGTCGTCGAAGGACCAGTGGGGCGGCGAGCTTCCATACGCACAGGTGGTCGACGACCATTGGTCACTCAATTCCCCAAATCCGGAGCGCTCCTGGACCATCCCGGTGAGCCAGGCGCGGATGGCCCAGATCTTCGGTGTCGGGCAGGTGGTCAGCGTGAACATCACTGATCGCATCTCCT
>JBJSWO010000020.1:0-5108 GCA_046085905.1 Actinomycetes bacterium
CTGACCTACACCGAGCTGGCCGATCAGCTCACCGAGTACGTGCGCGATGCGGGGTTCACTCATGTGGAATTCCTGCCTGTTGCCGCTCACCCCTACGCGCCATCCTGGGGCTATCACGTCACGTCGTACTTCGCCCCGACCCCGCGCTTCGGCTCGCCCGATGAGCTGCGCTTCCTGATCGACTCCCTGCACCAGGCCGGTATCGGCGTGATCATGGACTGGGTGCCCGCGCACTTCGCGACCGACCCGTGGGCACTCGTGCGGTTCGATGGCAGCGCCCTCTACGAGCACCCGGATCCCCGACGCGGCGAGCATCCCGACTGGGGTTCCTACATCTTCGACTACGGCCGCACCGAGGTGCGCAACTTCCTGGTGGCCAATGCCGTGTACTGGCTCGAGCAGTTCCACTTCGATGGCCTGCGCGTCGATGGCGTCGCCTCCATGCTCTATCTCGACTACTCGCGCAAGGACGGCGAGTGGTACCCGAATGAGTTCGGTGGCCGCGAGAATCTCGACGCTGTCTCGTTCCTGCAGGAGATGAACGCGACCGTGTACAAGCGAGTTCCCGGCATCATGACAATTGCCGAGGAGTCGACTGCCTGGCCGGGGGTCACGACTCCGACCGAGTTCGGCGGCCTGGGCTTCGGCTACAATTGGAACATGGGCTGGATGCACGACTCGCTCCAGTACATCGAGCGCGAGCCGATCCATCGCCAGTATCACCATGGCGAGATGACCTTCTCGATGGTGTACGCCTACAGCGAGCACTTCATCCTGCCCATCTCGCACGACGAGGTCGTGCACGGCAAGGGCTCGCTGGTGGGCAAGATGCCCGGTGACAGGTGGCAGGAGCTCGCCAACCTTCGCGCCTACCTCGGCTTCATGTTCGGCCATCCCGGGAAGAAGCTGCTCTTCATGGGCTCGGAGTTCGCGCAGTCGCAGGAGTGGGCCAGTGAGCGAGGCCTCGACTGGTGGCTGCTGCAGTTCCCCGAGCACCAGGGCATCCTGCGCATGGTGAGCGACCTCAATCGCGTGTACCGCGACAACCCCGCCCTATGGCAGATCGACAGTGATTCTCGTGGCTTCGAGTGGATCGACTCCGACGATGCCGCAGGAAATGTCTTCAGCTGGCTGCGCCGAGATGAGTCCGGCGCACCGATCGCCGTGGTCGTCAACCTCTCCCCCGTCGTGCATCACGAGCACCGGCTGGCACTGCCGAACGCAGGCACCTGGACAGAGATCCTCACCACCGATGCACTCGAGTACGGCGGCAGCGGAGTGGGTGTCGGAACCGTGCGCGCCGCTGAGGAGCCGTGGCACGGCCGACCGGCTTCAGCGGTGATCTCGCTACCGCCGCTGGCAGCGACCTACCTGAAGTACGCGGGTAGCTAGTACAGCGCGCTGGCCAGGGCCGTGCGCGCAGGCGAGACGGCCGGATCATCGCCGGCGACCTGGAACAGTTCGAGCAATCGGGTGCGCACGACATCTCGCTCATCGCCTGAGGTTGCGCGCACGCATTCGATCAGCAAGCTGAAGGCCGTGGACCAGTCCGCCTCGAGGGCCGCGAAGTCCGCGGCCAGCATGCGATCCTCGATGCTCTGCGGGTCTGCCGGGAGAACCCTGCCGTCAGTGCGCTTGTACAGTCCCACCATCGCGAGCCCTGCCTGAGCGTCGGTATCGGCGGGAGTGGCATCGAGGACGGTGCGGTAGGCGCGATCGGCAGCGTCCCAATCACCCGCGTCAATGGCCTCGAATGCGGCCTCGAATCGTGGATCGACCGGCTCGTCCTCCGCTTCGGCCATCTCCGACGACTCTCCCTGAAGACCGCCCGTGATGCCGTTCTCGGCCGCGACGCGCAGCACTTCCGCGAGAACCTCGCGCACCTGCTGCTCAGGCTGCGCTCCCTCGAAGAGCGGAACGGGCTGACCCTTCAGGACTGCGATAACGGTCGGAATGGCCTGGACCTGGAAGGCCTGAGCGATCTGGGCATCGGTGTCGACGTCAACCAGGGCAAGGACGAACTGGCCGCGGTACTCCGCGGCAAGCCGCTCGAGCACGGGGGTCAGCTGAGCCGATGCAGGCGAGCGGTCCGAGTGGAGAACGACCACGACGGGCACGCTCATCGAGAGATTGACGACCTCAGCTTCGAAATTCGCCATCGTCACCCGGCGCACCACTCCCTCGGGAGCATTGGCCAGCGCCTTCTCGGCCTTGGCTTGATTCTCACGGGCCGCAGCGAGCGCGCCGAGATCGATGGCGCCCTGGGTATTGACGCGTCCGGACAGCGGGTTGGTTGCCATGCCCTCATCTTCGCCCATGGCAGCATTTCCCTAAATTTTGGGGGGAATGCGGCGGGTCGGCCAGCAGCGCCGCCGCACCACGCGACACAATGCGGGAATGCACGTCTCCGCCAAGGCCGACTACGGCATGCGCGCGCTCTGCGAGCTCGCCGCTGCCTATCGGATCAACCCCACCGCGCTGGTCAAGGGCGAGCGCATCGCGACCGCTCAGGAGATCCCGATCAAGTTCCTCGAGGGAATCCTCCGTCAGCTGCGCCAGGCGGGCATCGTCGCGAGCCAGCGCGGCGCGGAGGGTGGGTACCGGCTCGATCGCGCGCCGGCCGAGGTCTCCATCGCCGACGTCGTGCGTGCACTCGACGGCCCGCTGGCTGCCGTCCGCGGTAAGCGCCCCGAGGACATCGAGTACCCCGGTGCTGCCGAGCACCTTCGTGAGGTCTGGATCGCCGTGCGCGCCTCAATGCGTCATGTGCTGGAGCACATCAGTCTCGATGATGTCGCATCGGGCACCTTGCCGACCGACATCAGCGAGTTGCTCGCGGAACCGGGTGCGTGGCAGAGGCGCTAGAGCCTCTCGAGCAATGCCGCTGCAGCGCTGTACGAATCCGTGGTGCCGTCGAGCACCGACTGCGCGCTGTAGGCCAGTCGCTGCGGATCCCCGGCAAGTCTTTGTCGCACGGCACCGAGCACCAGCGCGCTGATCTCGTCCTGGGCACGACGCAGCCGACGAGACTCCTGCTCCCCCGAGTCGACGAGCCATGCACGATGGCGGTCAATCTCGGCCACGAGCTCGGCGAGACCCTCGTGCCGCGAGGCCACGGTCTTGAGCACCGGGGGCTGCCATCCCCCGCGCACGCCGAGGTCGATCATGTGCCGGATCTCGCGCACCGTGCTGTCGGCGCCATCGCGATCGGCCTTGTTGACGACGAAGATGTCGCCGATCTCGAGAATGCCCGCCTTTGCCGCCTGAATCCCATCGCCCATGCCGGGTGCGAGCAGCACGAGCGAGGTGTCGGCTGTTGCCGCGATCTCGATCTCTGACTGCCCGACACCCACCGTCTCGATGATGGTGATATCGAAGCCCGCGGCATCGAGCACGCGGAGCACCTGCGGAGTCGTTGCGGCCAGGCCGCCGAGATGTCCTCGCGAGGCCATCGAGCGGATGAAGACACCATCGTCGGTGGCATGCGCCTGCATGCGCACGCGATCACCGAGCAATGCGCCGCCCGAGAAGGGCGAGGACGGATCGACGGCGAGAACACCGACGCACCTGCCCTGCTCGCGATAGGCGGTCACGAGCGCGGACGTGGATGTGGACTTGCCGACTCCGGGCGAGCCGGTGACACCGATGACGTGCGCGCGGCCTGCCGTGGATGCGAGCTCGCGCATGATGGACGGGACATCGGGCGCATCATTCTCGATGCGGGAGATCAGTCGAGCGATCGCACGCGGCTGCCCGGCACGAGTACCTGTGATGAGGTCCACGCTGCCCGGTTCCAGCGACATGGCCATGCGCTCCCCGACTCGACTTGTGTAGATGACAACATAGTCCCATGAGCTCTCACGTCACTCGCATTGATCACGTCGGCTTCGCCGTGCCCGACCTCGACGAGGCAAAGGCCTTCTACGCTGCCGCATTCGGCCTGGAGGTCGTGCATGAAGAGGTGAACGAGGAGCAGGGGGTGCGCGAGGCGATGCTCGGAGTCGGCGGCTCGTACATCCAGCTGCTCGCTCCCCTCTCACCCGAGTCAACGATCGCGAAGTTCCTCGACCGTTCGGGCCCGGGTATCCAGCAGGTTGCCTTCGGTGTCGATGACGTGGTGGCCACGGCCGACGCACTGCGTGCCGCCGGCGTGCGCGTGCTCTACGACCAGCCCAAGCGTGGCACCGCCGGATCGCTCGTCAATTTCGCCCATCCCAAGGACTGCGGCGGCGTGCTGATCGAGCTGGTGCAGTCGGGCGACTCTCACTAGTCACCGGATGGAACCCTGGAATCCCGCGACGTGGGATCTCACCGGTGACCAGAAGGCGGCCGCCGTAGCTGTGGCCGCGGGCGCCCTCGCTGTGATCGTGATCTCTTTAGTCCTGAAAAAGGCGCGAAAACTGCTGATCATTGGCATTGTTGGGCTTACCGCAACAGCAGCATGGTGGTGGGCCTCCGCACACGGAGTCATCGATCAGGTGCATTCACTTATCAACGGCCGATAACTCCTGAGCATTGGACCGAAAATGCATGCAATTCGTGACGCAGTAATCACCGGCGCCTCACCTGAGGAACTCGCCGCGCTCCCCATTCCCGAGTCCTACCGCGCGATCACCGTGCACAAGGACGAAGTCGGCATGTTCGAGGGGGTGCCCTCCCGCGACAAGGATCCCCGCACCTCTCTCCATCTTGATCAGGTGCCGACACCCGATCTCGCAGCCGGTGAGGCTCTCATCGCCGTCATGGCGTCGAGCATCAACTACAACACGGTCTGGACCTCCATCTTCGAGCCGGTATCGACCTTCGGCTTCCTGGAGAAGTACGGGCGCCTCAACTCCGACGCCAAGCGGCATGACCTGCCGTATCACGTGATCGGATCCGACGCGGCGGGCGTCGTGCTCCGCGTGGGCCCGGGTGTCAGCGCCTGGAAGCCGGGCGACCAGGTGGTGGCGCACTGCCTGAGCGTCGAGCTCGAGTCGCCGCTCGGCCACAACGACACCATGCTCGATCCCGAGCAGCGCATCTGGGGATTCGAGACTAACTTCGGCGGCCTTGCTGAACTCGCGATCGTCAAGAGCAACCAGCTGCTGCCCAAGCCGGCGCACCTG
>JBJSWO010000021.1:0-3052 GCA_046085905.1 Actinomycetes bacterium
CGCAAGCTCGGCTACACCGAGGAGACCGTCGAGGCGATCGTCGAGTACATCTCCGAGAATGGTCACGTCGTCGATGCGCCGGGTCTCAAGCCCGAGCACTACGCGATCTTCGACACCGCCATGGGCGTGCGCTCCATCACCCCGATGGGCCACGTGCGCATGATGGCTGCAGTCCAGCCGTTCATCTCCGGTGCCATCTCCAAGACCGTCAACATGCCGGAGTCGGCGACGGTCGAAGAGGTTGCCGAGATCTACTTCCAGGGCTGGAAGATGGGCATCAAGGCACTCGCGATCTACCGCGACAATTGCAAGGTCGGTCAGCCCCTGTCCGATGGCAAGGCGGCCAAGGTCGACGAGGTCGTCGAGGCAGTCGCCGCGTCGATCGCCGCAGGCCAGCCGATCCGCCGTCGTCTGCCGAAGTCGCGCCCGAGCCGCACCACCAGTTTCTCGGTGGCCGGTGCCGAGGGTTACATGACTGCAGGCGCCTACGAGGACGGTGCCCTCGGTGAGGTCTTCCTGAAGCTCGGCAAGCAGGGCTCGACCCTGGCCGGTGTGATGGACGCCTTCTCGATCGCCATCAGCATCGCACTGCAGTACGGCGTGCCGCTGGAGGCCTTCGTCTCGAAGTTCGTGAACATGCGCTTCGAGCCGGCGGGCATGACCGACGATGCGGATATCCGTATCTCCCAGTCGATCATGGATTACATCTTCCGTCGTCTGGCTCTCGACTACCTGCCCTATGACAAGCGCGAGGCACTCGGCATCTTCACTGCCGACGAGCGCTCGGCGACCGTGGCCGGCTACGGAGCCCCCGCAGCCATCGCCCCGGCCGCTGACCTCGATGTCGTCGTCGAGGACGCCGCCACCGAGGCCGAGGTCGTCACACCCAAGGCAGCACCGATCGTCGCTCACTCGAGCGCCGAGCTGCTCGAGCAGATCACCGGCACCGCCTCCGATGCTCCGCTGTGCATGACCTGCGGCATCAAGATGCGTCCGGCGGGCTCGTGCTACGTCTGCGAGGGCTGCGGAAGCACCTCCGGCTGCAGCTAGTCATGATCCGTACGAAGGGCCACGGCGATTGCCGTGGCCCTTCGTCGTGTTACCTCTGGACTTCCCAGCCGAGTCATGGTCTGCTCCTGTCATGACTGATGAAGCGATGATGTCCACGACCTTCGACCTGCCCGGTTACCGCGTCGATCAGACCATGGGAATGTGCTGGGGAGTCCTCGTGCGTTCCGTCGGATTCGCCAAGGGCTTCACGGGCAGTTTCAAGGCGCTTGCCGCCGGCGAGGTCAAGCAGTACACCAACGTGGTCGACGAAGCCCGCAAGGAAGCCGTCGAGCGCTTGATGGAGCACGCCAAGTCACTTGGAGCCAATGCGGTACTGGGTGTCCGATTCGACTCCTCGGACATGGGCAATGGCCTGGCCGAGATCCTGGCCTATGGCACTGCGGTGAAGGTCTCGTCGCTCGATTGACGAAGGTGTTCATTGATCAACGAGGTGGAATACTGGGGCTCCACCTAAGGAGATCACATGAGCACCGAGTTCGATCCAGCCCTGCTGGGCATTGATGCCACCAGTGCGGCGGTGTTGTTCCACGAAGCTCACACGGCGTATTCCTTCTCCGATCAGCCGGTCAGCGACGACCAGCTCGCGGGGATCGTGCACCTGCTGCGCTGGGCTCCGACGGCGATCAACAGCGGCCCGCTGCGCGTGAGCTTCGTGCGCTCGGCCGAGGCCAAGGCACGCCTGCTGCCGTTGGCCTCCTCGGGCAATCAGCCCAAGATCACTGAGGCGCCGGTGACCGCCATCCTCGCGGCCGATACCGACTTCCACGAGCACATTCCTGCACTTGCCCCTGGAGCGATCGGAATGAAGGCCGGTTTCGATGACAGCTTCGAGAACCGCAATGGATTCGCCCGCTTCAATGCCTCGATCCAGGCGGGGTACTTCATCCTGGCCGTGCGGGCAATGGGCCTGGCAGCAGGTCCGATGGCAGGTTTCAACAACGCAGGTGTCGACGAGGAGTTCTTCCCGAACTCGCCGCTGCGCTCGATCCTGCTGGTGAACATCGGCTACCCGAGTGCCGAGGCCTTCCGTGAGCGCAGCGCCCGCCTGCCGCTCGAGACAGTCGTCGAGTACCTCTAGCCGTATCGTTCGGGCATGGACCTCGTACTCGAGCTCGGTGCGCAGATCGCCGAGGGCCCGGTCTGGGATCCCGCAAGCTCTGCCTGGCTGTTCGTCGACATCACTCCCGGTCTTGTCCATCGACTCGATCCGGTGAGCGGATCCCTGCAGACCTTCGAGGTCGGTCAGCCGGTGTCGGCCGTGCTGCCGACCGCATGCGGACGGCTTCTGCTGGTGTCAGTGCACGGCCTCATCCTCTGCGATGCTGACGGCAGTGCGCAGGAGTCCTTCGGCGATCAACTCGAATCACTGCCTGAGTTGCTGCTCAATGACGCCAAGGTCGACTCTCGCGGGCGCCTGTGGACGGGAAGCCGTGATCGCGAGCGCGCAGGGCGCGGGCATCTGTTCCGCGTCGATGCCGACGGTCACGCGACCGTCATGCTCGACGGCGTGATCGTCTCCAACGGCCTGGGCTGGAGTCCTGATGATCGGCACTTCTACTACATCGACTCACTTGCCTACTCGCTCCGCGTATTCGACTTCGATGCCGAGCGCGGCGAGATCAGCAATGGCCGCGTGCTGGTGGACTTCGATCCCGCGACCGGTCTGCCGGACGGCATGAGCGTCGACGAGCACGGTGACCTCTGGGTCGCGCACTTCGGCTCGGGCACGATCACTCGTCATGCACCGACGGGGGAGCAGCTCGACATGCACGAGTTTCCTGGGCCCAATGTCACCAGCCTTGCCTTCGGAGGTCCGGCGGGCGACGAGGTTCTCGTCACGACCGGAAAGTACAAGATGACTGACGATGAACTCGCTGCCTGCCCGGGTGCGGGGCATCTCTACGGCGGCAGTTGGGGAGTTCGCGGAGTGCCGACGCACGCCTTCATCATTGCCTGAATCCCGCCACGCGACGGATTGGAG
>JBJSWO010000022.1:0-11396 GCA_046085905.1 Actinomycetes bacterium
GATGCTGCGGTAGGCGGAGGCAAGGGATGAGCCGGCAGGTATTCGAGTTCCGCGACCCCGATCGATTCGTCACCGGAACTGTCGGCATGCCGGGCGAGCGCACGTTCTTCCTCCAGGCACGCAAGGGCAATGCCCTCACCAGCATCGTGGCCGAGAAGGGGCAGGTGTCCGTTCTCGCCGAACGAATCGATCAGCTTCTCGACGAGGTTCTCGAGACTCGCGATGTCGACGTGGAGATTCCGCCAGCGGGAGTCGATTTGATCGCCGACGCAGCGCCTCTGGATGCGCCGATCGTCGAGGAGTTCCGCGTTGGAGCCATGGCGCTCGGCTGGGACGATGCCTCGTCGCACGTCGTCATCGAGGCCCACGCGATCAGCGATGAGTTCGAGGAGATCCCCGAACTTGCCGACGACGACGCCGACGGACCCGATTCACTGCGCGTGTGGGTGACGGCAATCGTTGCCCGCTCCTTCGCCGAGCGAGCACGCGCCGTCGTGTCCGCAGGGCGTCCACCATGCCCCTTCTGCAATCAGCCGCTCGACGCGGGCGGGCATGTGTGTCCGCGTGCCAACGGCTATCGCCGACGCACATGATCGAGGTCGTCAACGCATGGCTGCATGACCCTCGACTGCTGACCGCCCTCTCCGAGGGCGAGCTCACCGTCGAGGGGCGACTGGCCGTCGCATCGAATGCGACGCTCCTGTGCACGGTGCCTATCGAGGCTGATCGACTGCTGCGCTGCGTCTACAAGCCCGTGGCCGGCGAGCGCCCTCTCTGGGACTTCCCCGACGAGACCCTCGGTCACCGCGAGCTTGCGGCCCACGCGCTCTCACAGGCACTTGGCTGGGATCTCGTGCCGCCGACCGTGTGGCGCCAGGACGGTCCGGCGGGGCCGGGCATGTGCCAGGCCTGGATCGAGGAGTCCGAGAGTGCCGACGTCGTCGATGTCTGCGCCCCGACCGAGGTGCTGCCCGGATGGATCCTGGTCATGACGGCAGAGGATCAGCAGGGCAATCCGCTGCTGCTCGTACATGCGGATCGAGCGGATCTGCATCGTGTAGCCGCATTCGATGCACTGACGAACAACGCCGACCGCAAGGGCGGGCACGTGATCCTCGACGCCGATGACCGCATCTGGTGCATCGATCACGGAGTGTCGTTCAACGTCGACGACAAGCTGCGTACCGTGCTTTGGGGATGGGCGGGGGAGCCGATCGATGACGAGGTCGTCGCCGATCTCGTCTCCCTCGAGCCTCGGCTCGCCGAAATTCTCGATCCCTGGCTGGCGGAGGAGGAAGTCGAGGCGACTGCACGTCGGCTGCGCACGCTGATCGAGTCCCGCACCATGCCGCAGCCCTCGCCCGAGTGGCCCGCCGTCCCGTGGCCGGTCTTCTAGCCGCACTAGGCTGATCGAGTGAAATCGTGGAGCGTGCCGGCACCGGCGAAGATCCCGGGACTGGCGCCTGCCCTGTCGCTCATGGACACCGGCACGGGCTCCATTCGACCGACCGATCCGCAGGGCACGGCTCGCATGTACGTCTGCGGCATCACGCCCTACGACGCCACGCACATGGGGCATGCGGCCACCTATGTCGCCTTCGACATGGTGCAACGAGTCTGGCGCGACGGCGGACATCCCGTGCTCTACGTGCAGAACGTGACCGACATCGATGATCCGCTGCTCGAGCGCGCGGTGGCGGTCGGCGAGGACTGGCAGGCAATTGCCGAGCGCGAGACAGCCCTGTTCCGCGAGGACATGACCGCGCTCAACGTGCTGCCGCCCGATCACTACATCGGCGCCGTCGAGGCCATCCCGTCGGTTGCCGGCTACGTGCAGTCCTTGCAGGAGCGCGGCGTGGTCTATGCAGTCGATGAGGATCTGTACTTCTCGGTTGCCAGCGATCCTGCCTTCGGCAGCGTGGCCCACCTGGATGAGACCGAGATGATTCGCATTTTCTCCGAGCGCGGAGGCGATCCCGACCGTCCCGGCAAGCGCCATCCGCTCGACTGCCTGCTCTGGCAGGCCGCACGACCCGAGGAGCCTTCCTGGGATACCGCACTGGGTCATGGGCGGCCGGGGTGGCACATCGAGTGCACCGCCATCGCACTCGATTACCTCGGCATGGGCATCGACGTACAAGGCGGCGGCAGCGATCTCGCCTTCCCTCATCATGAGATGGGCGCCTCCGAGGCGCAGGTCATCCGCGATGAATACCCGTACGCCAAGCACTACGTGCATGCAGGAATGGTCGCCTGGCAGGGTCACAAGATGTCGAAGTCACGTGGCAATCTCGTATTCGTCTCGGTCCTGCGGCACGAGGGCCATGACCCGATGGCCATTCGGCTCTCGTTGCTCGCCCATCACTACCGGAGCAATTGGGCCTGGACCCCGCACGGCCTGCAGGGGGCCACCGATCGTCTCGGCCTGTGGCGCAATGCGATCGCCTGCGCGTCCGGCGAGAGTGCCGCTCCGTTCATCGAGCGCATCCGCGAGCACCTCGCCAATGACCTGCAGACCGCAGCCGCCCTCGATGCCATGGATGCCTGGAGCGTGAAGGCGCTCAGCGGAGGCGGAACCGATACCGAGGCACCTGCGCAGATGGCCGCGATGTGCGACTCACTGCTCGGGGTTCGGCTCTAGTTCATCCCTCTACTTCGTCTTCGCGAGTTCTGCAGTCCTCATCGCCTGCGGCTCAGGCCTGCTTCTCTGAGTGCCCGCCGAAGGCCTTGCGCATCGCGCTCAGCACCTTTCCTGCGTACAAGCCATTGCCTTGCGACTCGAAGCGCTCGTAGAGGGCAGCGGTAAGCACCGGCGCAGGTACGCCCTCCTCGATTGCGGCGATGGCGGTCCAGCGACCCTCGCCCGAGTCGGAGACACGGCCGCCGAACTCGTCGAGTCCGGGTGACTGATGCAGGGCATCGGCCGTTAGGTCGAGTAGCCAGGATCCGACCACGCTGCCGCGTCGCCAGAGCTCGGTCACGGCGGGAATGTCAATGTCGTACTGGTAGAACTCCGGATTGCTCATGGGCGCCGTCTCGGCATCGGCATCGCGTGAGGCCGTGCCGGCATTGGCGTGCTTGAGGATGTTCAGCCCCTCGGCGTAGGCCGCCATCAGGCCGTACTCGATGCCGTTGTGCACCATCTTCACGAAGTGGCCGGCGCCGCTGGGCCCGCAATGCAGCCACCCTGTCTCCTCGGGAGTGATGTCACCGGTGCGTCCCGGAGTGCGCTCGGCAGTGGCGAAGCCCGGCGCGATGGTCTCCCACAGCGGGGCCAGTCGCTGTACGGCCGCGTCATTGCCGCCGATCATCAGGCAGTAGCCGCGCTCGAGGCCCCACACGCCGCCCGACGTGCCGACGTCAAGGAAGTCGATGCCGCGCTGGGCTGCCTCGGCCGAGTGCCGGATGTCGTCGCGGTAGTACGAGTTGCCGCCGTCGATCAGGGTGTCACCTGGGCTCAGTAGGTCGATCAGCTCGCTGACGACGGAATCAGTGATGTGGCCGGCGGGCACCATGACCCAGACGGTGCGCGGCGCGGGCATCGCGGCGACCAGTTCCGCCAAGGACGCGGCTCCGATCGCCCCTTCTACCTCCAGGGGAGCGACTGCCGCAGGATCGGGGTCGTAGGCGAAGGCCTGGTGACCCCCACGCATGGCACGGCGCACCAAGTTGGCACCCATGCGCCCGCAGCCGACCATTCCCAGGGTTACTGACGTGCTCACAAGGACTCCTCGAGGTCAATGCGCCTCACAGATGGCGGCAGTGCAAGGGTAGTGCCATGACCACGGCCGCATTCTCGTCCGACAGTCCCGTCGCCACTCCCGCCTGGGCTGCACTGCGCACCCTTGCGGAGGGCCTGCAGGGCACGACCATTCGATCGCTTCTCGAGGCTGACGCCTCGAGGCCCGACCGGCTGACTGTCGATGCCGTGGGCCTGAGCCTCGATCTCTCCCGTCAGCGGGTCACCGAAGACGTTCTCGCTCAGCTGCGCGCCCTTGCGGAGCAGCGCGGCGTCTTCGACGTTCGCGACGCCATGCTGGGTGGCGCCCACATCAACAACACCGAGGATCGCGCTGTCCTGCATACCGCTTTGCGTCGACGTCGCGATCAGTCATTGCTCGTCGATGGCCAAGAGGTGACCGCTGATGTTCATGAGGTTCTCGATCGCATGGGCGCCTTCGCGGAGCGCGTGCGATCGGGCGAATGGAAGGGTTCCACGGGCGAGCGCATACGAACCATCGTGAACATCGGCATCGGCGGGTCCGATCTCGGCCCGGCGATGGCCTATCTGGCATTGCGCGCGTTCAGTGACCGCGGCCTTGACTTCCGTTTCGTCTCCAATGTGGATCCGACGGATCTCGCGGAGGCAGTTCGCGCACTTGATCCCGCGACAACCCTTTTCATCGTGGCCTCGAAGACTTTCACGACGCTCGAGACCATGACCAACGCGCAGGCTGCCCGAACCTGGCTCGTCAACGATCTTGGTCCGGATGCCGTGTCGCATCATTTCGTCGCGGTGTCGACCAATGCGGAGGCGGTTGCCGAGTTCGGTATCGACACCACGCACATGTTCGGTTTCTGGGACTGGGTCGGCGGCCGATACTCCATGGACTCGGCTATCGGACTCTCGACCATGATTGCCATCGGGGCTGATGGATTCATGCAGATGCTCGATGGCTTCCGAGCGATGGATGAGCACTTCGCATCAGCGCCATTGGACGCCAATCTCCCCGTGCTCATGGGACTCCTGGCTGTCTGGAATCGCAACTTCCTGGGCATCGAGACCACGGCAGTACTGCCGTACTCGCAATACCTCTCGCGCTTCCCCGCATACCTGCAGCAGCTCACCATGGAGAGCAACGGCAAGAGCGTGCGCCGCGATGGCTCCACGGTCGACTACGAGACCGGGGCGATCTACTGGGGCGAGCCCGGAACGAATGGGCAACACTCGTTCTACCAGCTGCTGCATCAGGGCACGGACACCGTCGCGAGCGACATCATCGTCGTTGCGCAGTCAGAGAACCCTGACGGCGATCAGCAGGACATGCTGGTGGCCAATGCGCTCGCGCAGGCCTCTGTGCTGTCGATCGGTCGCGATGCCGCACAGGTCGCGGCAGATGGCACGCCCCCGGAACTCGTTCCGCACAAGGTGATGCCCGGCAACCGGCCGGTGAGCGTCATCATGATCGAACGACTCGATCCGGCGGCGCTGGGAGCACTCGTCGCGCTCTACGAGCACAGCGTGTTCGTCCAGGGAGTCATCTGGGGAATTGACTCATTCGATCAATGGGGTGTCGAGCTCGGCAAGAAGGTCGCGATGGGAATTCTCGGTCAGCTCGTCGATGGAGTTCCTGCCGACGTCGATGCATCGACTCGCGCGTCGATCGAGCGCTACACGCGGCTGCGCTAGTCGTCAGCGCCGCGACGGCGGAGGTAGCGCTCGAACTCGCGGGCAATCGCCTCTCCGCTCGCCTCGGGAAGATCCGCGGTGTCACGGGCCTCCTCGAGCTGCTTCACGTACTCCTCGATCTCATCGTCCTCGGCGGCCAGCTCATCGACGCCGGCTTCCCAGGCACGTGCCTCCTCCGGTAGGTCACCGAGAGGGACAGGCACGTCGAGGATGTCCTCTATGCGACCGACGAGCGCCAGGGTGGCCTTGGGGCAGGGCGGTGCGGCCACGTAGTGCGGAACGGCCGCCCAGAGGCTGATGGCCGGAATGCCGAAGCGCGTGCAGGCCTCCTGGATCACGCCGACGATCCCGGTGGGGCCCTCGTAGTGAGACGCCTCGATTCCCATCTCGTCGCAGAGCGAGAGATCAGTGGATGAGCCGGTGACGGGCACTGGCCGGGTGTGCGGACTGTCGGACAGCAGTGCGCCAAGGGTGACCACCAGCTGCACGTCGAGCTCGGCGGCAAGGCCGAGAATCTCGCGCACGAACTGCTGCCACTTCATGTTCGGCTCGACACCCTGCACGAGGATTACGTCGCGCGGCGAGAGAGGGAGCCGAGCAACATACAGACGGGTGCCGGGCCACGTGAGCTGACGGACTCCGGCCTCGTCGATCGCGATCATCGGCCTGTTCACCTGGTAGTCGTAGTACTCCTCTGAGTCGAGCTCGGTGAGCAGTTGCGCGTCCCATGCGTCGATCAGGTGAGCGATAGTGCCGCTGGCGGAGTCACCCGCGTCGTTCCAGCCCTCGAACGCGCACACCATGACCGGGTCCACGAGCACCGGAAGCTCGTCGTATTCGATCATCGAACCTCCCCGCCGGGTGCCGCATGCACGGTCGTGATCCAGCCTGCCACGAGTGCAGGCCACTGCAGCGGAACGTCGTGAAGTGCGCCCTGCCAGATCTGCAGATTGACCTCACCGATCAATCGGAGTCGGCGCTCGACCACGGGGTCAAGGGCGGGCGAGTCATTGCACAGGACAGCCCAGGTGTCGAGACGACGTGCACGAATGTCGGGGATGCTGTCGTAGACGAGCAATCCTTCGAGAACCTGCATATGCCGCTCGATACCGATTCGCGTGCGGACGAGGCCATCGCTCTCGATGAATGTCGGTGCCAGAGCTGACCGAATATCGTCCGACCAGTACGGGGCAAGATCACCGGTGGAGACGAGCTGCCACAGCTCATCGGCGGGAATTCCCAGCGCAGGCGGCCGAAGTCGCTCGCGTACCTCGGCACGATCGCCCAGGTCAGCGGGCCCGCGGAGACCACCATCGAGCAGGCCTATCGTGCGAATGCGTTCGGGTGCCAGGGCTCCTAGCCGGGCAGCCACCGCTCCGCCCCAGGAATGACCGATGACGGTGGCGGTGCGCACGCCGAGTGAGTCCATCACCTCGGCGACATCACGAGCGCATCGGTCGATTGAGTAGTCGGCATCGGGGGGAGTGTCGGAGAGCCCGTGTCCGCGTTGATCGAGGCGAATGATGCGAGGGACTTCGAGATAGGAGCAGACGGGATCCCAGAAGTGACGCTGCTGGGAGAGGCCGTGCAGCAGGATCAGGGCATCCGGACCCGAGCCGTCATCGCTGCCGCGCAGGATCCGTCCGTCTGAGGTCTCCACGGTCCAGGACATGTCTCCACCGTAGCGTCTCAGCGTTTACAGGTAGGCTTGCCTAACTATGGGAGAGAGCCTTCGGGAAGCCTTGCGCAGTCGTGTCGTCGTCGCTGATGGGGCCATGGGCACCATGCTCCAGGCGCAGGATCCCAGCCTCGAGGACTTCCAGGGACACGAGGGCTGCAACGAGATCCTGAACGTAACCCGGCCCGACGTCGTGGCTGCGGTCCATGACGCCTACTTCGCGGTCGGCGTCGACTGCGTCGAGACGAATACCTTCGGCGCGAACTACGCCAACCTCGCTGAGTACGACATCACCGATCGCATCTTCGAGCTGGCCAAGGCGGGAGCGCAGATCGCCCGAGAGTGCGCCGACAAGTGGTCGACTCCGGAGCAGCCTCGCTGGGTGCTCGGCTCCATGGGCCCCGGAACGAAGCTGCCCAGCCTCGGCCATGCTCCGTATGCCTTGCTCCGCGATGCCTACGAGACCCAGGCCCTCGGCCTGATCGAGGGGGGAGTCGATGCCTTCCTGGTCGAGACGGCTCAGGATCTCCTGCAGGCCAAGGCCGCGATCATCGGCGCGCAGCGCGCCATGGAGAAGGCCGGCATCGACCTGCCCGTGCTGGCCCAGGTCACCGTCGAGACCACCGGAACCATGCTGCTCGGCTCCGAGATCGGTGCCGCGCTCACCGCACTCGAGCCCCTCGGCATCGAGATGATCGGTCTGAACTGCGCGACGGGCCCGGCTGAGATGAGCGAGCACCTTCGCACTCTGTCGAAGTCCGCTCGTATCGGCATCAGCGCGATGCCCAATGCCGGTCTCCCCGTGCTTACCGCCCACGGTGCCCATTACCCGCTCGGCCCCGACGAGCTGGCCGAGGCGCATGTCATGTTCACCCGCGATTACGGACTCGGCCTCGTGGGCGGTTGCTGCGGCACGACCCCGGCTCACCTGGAGGCCATCGTCAAAGCCGTTCGCGGCCAGCAGGTCGTGCAGCGCGAGGTTGAGCCCGAGGCGGCTATCGCCTCGCTTTATCAGTCGGTGCCCTTCCGCCAGGACACTACGTACCTGTCGATCGGTGAGCGCACCAATGCGAATGGGTCGAAGGCCTTCCGTGAGGCCATGCTGGAGGGCAACTGGGAAGACTGCATCGAGATCGCCCGCGCCCAGATTCGCGACGGCTCTCACATGCTCGATCTGTGCGTCGACTATGTCGGTCGCGACGGTGTCGCCGACATGCGTGAGCTCGCGGGTCGTCTTGCCACTGCGTCAACCCTGCCCATCATGATCGATTCCACTGAGCCCGCAGTTCTCGAGGCAGGGCTGGAAGCACTTGGCGGGCGCGCCACCATCAACTCAGTGAACTACGAGGACGGTGACGGGCCCGACTCGCGCTTTGCCCGCATCATGCCGCTGGTGAAGGAGCACGGGGCTGCGGTCGTGGCGCTGACCATTGACGAAGAGGGCCAGGCGCGCACGGCCGAGTGGAAGGTGCGGATTGCCGATCGCCTGATCGCCGATCTCACCACCAACTGGGGTATGCGCGTCGAGGACATCATGGTCGACACCCTGACCTTCCCGATCGCCACCGGCCAGGAGGAGACCCGTCGCGATGCCATCGAGACGATTGAGGCCATCCGCGAGCTCAAGCGCAAGTACCCGACCGTGCAGACCACCCTCGGTCTGTCGAATGTCTCCTTCGGCCTGAACCCCGCAGCGCGGCAGGTGCTCAACTCGGTGTTCCTCCACGAAGCGATGGAAGCCGGTCTCGACTCCGCGATCGTCCACGCCTCCAAGATCCTGCCGATGAATCGCATCCCCGACGAGCAGCGCGAGGTTGCGCTCGATCTCGTCTATGACCGTCGCGTGTTCAACGACGAAGGCATCGCCACCTATGACCCTCTGGGTCGATTCCTCGATCTCTTCGAGGGTGTCGAGTCCAAGAGCATGAATGCCTCGCGGGCGGAGGAGCTGGCGGCACTTCCCCTGAATGAGCGTCTCGAGCGCCGGATCATCGACGGCGAGCGCCAGGGCCTCGAGGCAGACCTTGACGAAGCACTGCAGACTCGTTCCGCGCTGGAGATCGTCAACGACTCACTGCTCGAGGGGATGAAGGTGGTCGGCCAGCTCTTCGCCAGCGGTGAGATGCAGCTGCCGTTCGTGCTGCAGAGCGCCGAGGTCATGAAGACCGCTGTTGCCTATCTCGAGCCGCACATGGAGAAGACCGACGAGGAAGGCAAGGGCACGCTGGTGCTCGCGACGGTCAAGGGCGATGTCCATGACATCGGCAAGAACCTCGTCGACATCATCCTCACGAATAACGGATACAACGTCGTGAACATCGGTATCAAGCAACCGGTGAACGCGATCATCGATGCTGCTGAGGAGCACAACGCTGATCTCATCGGCATGAGCGGCCTCCTCGTCAAGAGCACTGTGATCATGAAGGAAAACCTTCTCGAGATGAACTCCCGCGGCATCGCGGAGCGCTTCCCTGTTCTTCTCGGCGGCGCTGCACTCACTCGTGCCTACGTGGAGCAGGATCTCGCCGAGATCTACGACGGTGAGGTTCGGTACGCCCGCGATGCGTTCGAGGGCCTGCGCCTCATGGACGCCGTCATGGCCGTCAAGCGCGGCGTGCCGGGCGCCGCGTTGCCCGAGCGCCGCGAGCGCCGCGTCAAGAGCACCGCTGCCACTCCCACGCTCACGGATCCCGCCGACATGCCGGCACGATCCGACGTCGCCATTGACGTGGACCTGCCGACCGCGCCCTTCTTCGGCGATCGCATCGTGCGTGGCATCTCGCTGGCTGAGTACACCCCGTATCTCGACGAGCGCGCACTCTTCCTCGGGCAGTGGGGCCTGAAGTCCAGTCGTGGAGATGGCCCGTCCTACGACGAGCTCGTCGAGACCGAGGGTCGTCCGCGCCTGCGCGAGTGGCTCGGTCGCGTGCAGACCGAGGGCATGATCGAGCCGGCGGTCGTCTACGGCTACTTCCCCTGCTACTCCGAGGGCGATGATCTCGTCATCGTGTGGCACGAAGGCCCGAACAAGGGCCAGGAGCGCGTGCGATTCAGCTTCCCGCGTCAGCGTCGCGATCGGCACCTGTGCCTGTCCGACTTCTTCCGCCCGAAGGAGTCCGGTGAGCTCGATGTCGTCTCCTTCCAGGTCGTCACCATGGGCCAGGCAGCCTCGGATGCCACGGGCAAGCTCTTCGAGTCGGATTCCTACCGCGACTACCTCGAACTCCACGGCCTCTCCGTGCAGCTGACCGAGGCCCTCGCCGAGTACTGGCACGCGCGTACGCGCGAGGAGCTTGGTCTCGGCGCTGACGATGCGGGCAACATGACCGAGCTCATCGAGAAGCAGGGCTACCGCGGCTCGCGCTACTCCTTCGGCTACCCGGCCTGCCCCGACCTCGAGCAGCAGACGATGCTGATGGAACTCCTCGATCCCGGGCGCATCGGCGTCGAACTCAGCGAGGAATTCCAGTTGCATCCCGAGCAGTCGACGAGCGCGATCATCGCGCACCACCCGGAGGCAAAGTACTTCAACGCGGGCTGAGGCCCTTGCGTTGTGAGCTCGTACGTCAACGCAGGGTGATCAGCGCTTGGTGAAGGGCGTCTTCTCCAGCCACAGGTCTCGCGGCGGTATCGGCGGGGGAGTGCCGCCCTTGGCGGGGCAGATGGCCTGGTGATCGCACCAGTCGCAGAGCTTCGAGGGCGTGGGCGTGAACTCACCGGTCTCGGCTGACTGCGCGATCGCGTCGCGCACGGCGAGCACTCGGTGTTCGGTCGCGAGCAGGTCGTCCTCGGTGGGTTCGTAGCGCAGGATCTCGCGATTGCCCAGGAAGAGCAGCTGCAGCATGGCGGGCACGACTCCGTGGATGCGCCACCAGGCCAGGGCGTAGAAGCGCATCTGGAACATCGGCTTGTCCTGGTACTGCGGGCGCGGTGCCTTGCCGGTCTTGTAGTCCACGATTCGAATGCGGCCGTCGGGTGCCTTGTCGATGCGATCGACGTAACCGCGTATGTTGAATGAGGGCGTGATCGGCGTCTCGAAGCCGAACTCGCGGGCATGGGGCTCCAGTCGCACGGGATCCTCGATGGCGAAGTACGACGCGATGAGATCGGGAGCATTCCCGATGCGATCGACAACCGCGGCGGCTGCAGCCCTGTCGGACTCCTGCAGTTCGGCCCACGCGTAGTCGAAGAGCTCATGCGCGGCCTCGGGAGTGCGTTCCGCGGCCGGCAGGTCGAAGAGCTCCTCGAGTGCCGTGTGCATCAAGGTGCCCATGATCGCTGCAGGGGCCGGCGCCTCGGGAAGGCGAT
>JBJSWO010000023.1:0-13858 GCA_046085905.1 Actinomycetes bacterium
AGCGCGAGATCGACGATCGAGCTGCTGTCATCGACCGCGACCGCACCGTGATCCCGAACGTGTTCATCATCGAACTGTCCGATCACGACTACAAGCGCCTCTCCGTATTCAAGGACGCCTTGCAGGTCGAGCTCGCCACGCTCGTTACCGATTACGGGCGCGAGCAGCGCTACACCTTGCTCGGCCCCGTCACCGTCACCCTCGGCGCCGACGATGAGCTCGATACCGGCATCTTCCGCGTGCGCAGCGAGGCTCGGGCCGAGGTCAGTGCGGCGGTCAGTGGCTCGTCGGCCGAGGCAGCGGGCGACACTCACCCGCGCCTGGTCATCGGCGGCATCGCCTACCCGCTGGTGCGCGCCGTCACGCGCATCGGCCGGGGCAGCGACTCCGACATCCGCATCGATGATCCCGGGGCATCGCGCAATCACTGCGAGATCGTGATGGGTGACCCTGTCGTAGTGCGCGACCTGAAGTCGACCAACGGCACGCTCGTCAGCGGTGAGCGCATTACCGAGCTCGCACTCGTCGACGGCACCGCGATCTCCATTGGTTCGACCACGCTGGTCTACCGGAACGGCTGATCGTGTCCGAGCTTGCGCTCACTCTCATCCGCCTCGGCTTTCTCGCGCTGCTGTGGGCATTCGTGCTGATCACGGTGTTCGTGTTGCGCCGTGATCTCAAGCAGCCCGCTGATGCTCGTCCGATCGCCACTCGCTCTGCGCGTGGAACGAAGACCCCCCGAAAACCGAAGCCCGAGAAGGTGAAAGTTCCCAAGGCGTCGAAGGTCAAGGGCACCAAGCTTGTCGTGACCGAAGGACCGCTGGCCGGCACGGTCGTTCCGCTGGACGGTGCACAGGTCACCATCGGCCGCGCACCCGACTCCACCATCGTCATCGACGATGACTACGCGTCGAGTCGACATGCGCGCGTGTACTCCTCCGAGGGAACCTGGGTCGTCGAGGATCTCGGCTCCACGAATGGCACCTGGATTGAGCGCACGCGCATCACCACGCCCACTGTCCTGCCGGTCGGCGCACCCCTTCGCGTCGGTCGTACGACCCTGCAACTGCAGAAGTAGTCATCATGACCCTTCAGCTGCGATACGCCGCCAAGAGCGATGTCGGCCTGGTGCGCCAGGGCAATGAGGATTCCGGCTACGCCGGACCGCGCCTGCTGATGGTGGCTGACGGCATGGGCGGACACGCCGCCGGCGAGCTTGCCTCGGCAACCGCGGTCGCGATTGTCGCTGAACTCGATGTTCAGCCGCCGTCGGATGCCGAGGTGCTCTCCGAGCTCTCGACGTCGATTGACGATGCCGGTGACTCCATCGGCGCGACCATCGAGAGCGATCCTGAGCTCGCCGGCATGGGCACCACTGTCACCGGTGTCTTCTGGCTCGATGGTCGCCTGGCGATCGTGCACGTGGGCGACTCGCGCGCTTACCTGCTGCGCGACGGCGAGCTGCTGCAGCTCACGCATGACCACACTTATGTGCAGACCCTCGTCGATGCGGGCCGAATCACTGAGGACGAAGCGGCAGTGCATCCGCGTCGCTCGCTGCTGATGCGCGCACTCGATGGCGTGAACCCAGTCGAGGCTGATCTCTCCATTCGCGAGGCACGCGCCGGCGATCGCCTGATGCTCTGTACCGATGGTCTCTCCGGCGTGATGAGCGCCGACGAGATCAAGGAGCGACTGACCGACGGTGATCCCACCGGCTCCGTGACTCGCCTCGTCGACTTCGCCCTCGAGCGCGGTGCGCCAGACAACGTCACCGTCGTCGTCGCCGATGTCATCGAGGTCGCCGATAGCGATGCACCCGCGGTCGCGACAGCCGCCGACCGGGTGGTCGTCGGCGCTGCAGGTGAGCCGCGCGTGCGCTTCCGCCTGCCGCACGTGCGCTTCCCGGATGACGCGCAGCCGGACCCTGATCGACCCGATGCTCCGCCGCCTGTCGATGGCGGTCCTCCCACGGCCGAGCAGCCGCTGATCGACTCCGAGCTGATCGTGCCCGCGGCCGAGACTGCTCGACGTGAAGCGGCTCGTTCAGCCGTCGACGTCGAGCTCGCTCGTCGCAAGCGTCGCCGTCGCATGCTCATCTGGTCGATCGTCGCGATCGTTGTGCTGGCTCTGGCGGGAGCACTCATCGCGACACGAGCCTGGATCAGCACCCAGTGGTACGTCGCGGTGAACGGAAGTGCCGGCACCGGCACCATCGCGATCTACAACGGGCTGCCCGGCACACTGCTGGGTGTCCACCTCTCCTCACTCGACACGGAGTCGACCGTGACAGTCGGCGAGCTGCCGCTGTTCGACCAGGAACTCGTGAGCAAGGGCATTCCGGCGGCAAGCCAGGCTGATGCGGAGCGCATTGTCACCGAGCTCGCGACGCGAGCCGCGGCCTGCACGGGGGTCTTCCCGCCGGCGGGTTGCCCGGGAGCCACCACGTGAGCATCCCTGCCGTCAGGCAGCCCACGCGTCGAGGTGTCGAGCTTCTCCTGCTCATCTTCGCGTGGCTGATCGGCGTGCTCGGTGTCTTGCAAGTTGGTTGGGCCACCGGTGAGGGAACCACTACGCGCCTGTGGATCACCATTGCGGTCGTCGGCGCCCTCGCCCTCGCCATGCACATCGCCGTGCGCTTCACGGCGCCGTATGCCGACCCGATCATGCTGCCTGTCACCACGTTGCTCACGATTCTCGGCCTGGTGATGATCTATCGCATTGACGTGTCTGCAGCGCAGCGCGCTATTCGCAACGACGCACCGCTACCGACTCCTGACGTGTATGCGCAGCTCACGTGGTTCGCGATCGCCGTGGTGCTCTTCATCGCCGTGCTCGTGATCGTGCGTGATCACCGCCGGCTTCAGCGCTACACCTACACCTTCGGCCTGATCGGCATCATCCTGCTGATCCTTCCCCTCGTTCCCGTCGTGGGAACCACGGTGAACGGCGCAACCCTGTGGGTGCGCATGTTCGGACTCTCCTTCCAGCCCGGCGAGCTCGCCAAGATCCTCCTCACGATCTTCTTCGCCGGCTACCTCGTGGTGAAGCGCGATTCGCTCGCACTCGTGCGCACCAAGGTGCTGGGGCTGGGCTTCCCACGACCGAAGGATCTCGGCCCGCTGCTCATCGCCTGGCTTGTCTCGCTCGCAGTGCTCGTGTTCGAGAACGACCTCGGCACCTCAATGCTCTTCTTCGGCCTGTTCGTCTCGATGCTCTACATCGCCACGCAGCGTCGTTCCTGGTTGGTGCTCGGCGGCGGTCTGTTCGTCATCGGCGCCGTGCTCTCCTACATGTTCTTCGGTCACGTGCGCCTGCGCGTGCAGATCTGGCTCGACCCCTGGGCCTACGCGCAGGACTCCGGCTACCAGATCGTGCAGAGCCTGTTCGGCTTCGCGAATGGCGGCTTGCTCGGCGCGGGGCTCGGCCAGGGCTTCCCGAATCTGGTGCCGTTCGCCAATACCGATTTCATCGTCGCTGCCCTGGGCGAGGAAATCGGCCTCACCGGCCTGATCGCCATGCTGCTGATGTACGGGATCCTGATCGAGCGCGGCCTGCGCACCGCTATCTCGGTGCGCGACTCCTTCGGCAAGCTGCTGGCCGCCGGCCTGTCGATCACCCTGGGCCTGCAGCTCTTCGTCATCATCGGCGGCGTCACGAAGCTGATTCCGCTCACCGGCCTGACGACACCATTCCTCTCCTATGGCGGGTCGTCGCTGATCGCGAACTTCATCATCATCGGCCTGCTGCTGCGCATCAGCGATCGTGCACGCCGCCCTGATGTCACGGGGCCCTCGGTTGACGAGGCGCTCACCCAGGTGGTGAGGCGCACGTGAACAGGCCCATTCGACGCATCGGCTTCGTGCTCGCGATCATGCTCGTCGCGCTGCTCGTCAACCTCACGATCATCCAGGTGTTCATGGCGCGCGACTATCGCGATCGCCCGGGCAATCAGCGCAACCTGCTCGCCGAGTACGACCGCGAGCGAGGGCCGATTCTCGTGGGAAATGAGCCGGCAGCACGCTCCGTGGAGACCGGCAACGCCCTTCGCTACCAGCGCGAGTACAGCGACGGCCCGCTCTTCGCCCCGGTCACGGGCTTCTACTCGCTGGTCTACGGCGCCACCGGTCTCGAGCGCACCGAGAACAACATCCTGACGGGCAAGAGCGATCTGTTCTTCGTCGATCGCATCCAGCAGCTCTTCGCCGGACGACGTCGCACCGGTGGCGCCGTCACCACGACGATCAATGCGGCGGCGCAGGAGGCCGCTTTCAAGGGCCTGGGCAGCAAGGTGGGCGCTGTCGTCGCGATCGAGCCCGCCACGGGGCGAATCCTCGCCTCCGTGCAGTCGCCGTCCTTCGACCCGAATCGGCTCACCAACCATGACCCGGCATCGATTCGCGAGTACTACGAGGCGCTACGCGTTGACCCGACCAAGCCCTTGCTCAATCGGCCGATCGTGGCACTGAACCCGCCCGGCTCGACCTTCAAGCTCGTGACGACTGCGGCCGCACTCGCGTCGGGCCAGTACACGCCCGATTCGATACTTCCCGGCCCGCGCACCTACACGCTGCCGAATACCTCAACCAAGCTGCGCAACTGGACAGGCAAGGCCTGCGGAGCCAACGACCAGGTCACCTTGCGCGAGGCACTGGCCATCTCGTGCAACACGGCGTTCGCCTGGCTCGGCGTTCAACTCGGCGACGACGCCCTGCGCGCGCAGGCGCAGAAGATGGGCTTCGACACCGGCTTCGACATTCCCCTGCGCGCGGCGCGCTCGCTCTACCCCGAAGACCCCGACGTTCCGCAGACAGCCCTGACCGCGATCGGCCAGTACGACGTTCGGGCGACCGCTATGCAGATGGCCATGGTCGGTGCCGCTATCGGCAACGGCGGCGTCACCATGCGGCCCTATCTCGTCCAGGAAGTGCGCGGCCAGGATCTCGCGATCCTCAAGACCACCCAGCCTGAGGCCTTCGCTACCGCGATGACGGCCGCTGATGCCGCAACCGAGACCGAGATGATGGTCAACGTCGTCGAGAACGGCACCGGCTCCAATGCCCGGATCCCGGGCGTGCGGGTCGCAGGCAAGACCGGCACCGCACAGACGGGGAATGACCGCCCCTCCGTGGCCTGGTTCGTGTCCTTCGCGCCGGCCAAGGATCCGAAGGTGGCCGTAGCAGTCATGATCGAGGACGCCGGCGTCGAGGAGATCAGTGGCAACGCCCTGGCCGCCCCGATTGCCAAGAGTGTCATGAAGGCCGTTCTGCGCTGACCCGCGCCTTACCTGAGAGCATGTGACCATGACAGTGAACGACGGTTCGACGCAGCGGATGCTCGGCGATCGCTATGAGATCGGCGAGGTCATCGGCCGCGGCGGCATGGCCGAGGTGCACGAGGGCCGCGACCTGCGCCTGGGCCGTCGAGTCGCGGTGAAGATCCTGCGCCCGGACCTCGCGCGCGACCCCTCGTTCCAGGCTCGCTTCCGCCGCGAGGCTCAGTCAGCGGCGGCACTCAATCACCCGAATATCGTCGCCGTCTACGACACGGGCGAGGACGTGCTGGCGGGCGAGGGTGCCGACGCGATTGTCGTGCCCTACATCGTCATGGAATACGTCGACGGCATGACCCTGCGTCAACTGCTCGCCAGTGGCCGCCGCCTGCTTCCTGAGCGAGCCCTCGAGATCACCGGCGGCGTGCTCTCCGCGCTCGACTACGCGCATCGCCACGGGATCGTCCATCGCGACATCAAGCCGGCGAACGTGATGCTCACCCGCACCGGTGATGTCAAGGTGATGGACTTCGGCATTGCACGGGCTCTCAACGACGTTGGCAACACGATGACCGCAACCTCCGCAGTCATGGGAACCGCGCAGTATCTCTCGCCTGAGCAGGCCCGCGGCGAGGTCGTCGATGCGCGCTCGGATCTCTACTCAGCGGGCGTTCTTCTCTACGAACTGCTCACGGGCAGGCCGCCCTTCACCGGCGACTCCCCCGTCTCGATCGCCTACCAGCACGTCAGCGAGATGCCGACTCCGCCCTCGCAGGTCGATGGCGGAGTCTCACCGGAGATCGATGTTGTCGTGCTGCACTCACTCTCCAAGCGCGCCGATGATCGCTACCAGACTGCTGCCGAGTTCCGCACTGACGTCGAGCGCGCGGTTGCGGGCTCGCCGGTCACCGCAGCGGTGCCGATGGTGGTGGGTGAGCACACCCAGCAGATGCCTGCTGTCGCAGCCGCAGGCCTCGACTATCGCGATGACTATCGTCGGCCGGCTCGTAGGCCGCGTCGCGCCGGCTTCTGGGTGATCTCGATCATCGCCATCATCCTGGCCATCGTCGGCGCTGTCGTGATCGGTCGTTTCGTTCTCGGCAGCGCGAATCTCTCCCGCGTTGCCGTGCCCAACCTCGATGGCCTCACCGTCGAGCAGGCGGCCTCCACCCTGGCCGAGGCGAATCTGCAGCTCGGTGCGCAGACACCTGAGCTCTCCGACCGCCCCGACGGCACTGTGATCGCCCAGCAACCGGCGGCGGGCGAGCAGCTAGAGCAGAACCAGTCGGTCAATGTCACCGTGAGCAGCGGCAAGGAGCAGGCGACCGTGCCGCAGCTCATCGCCCTCACCTCACCCGAGTCGGCACGCATTGCGCTGACTGATGCAGGGCTCAAGCTCGGCATCGTCTCGCAGAAGGCATCCGATCAACCGTCGGGTTATGTTCTCGAGCAGTCACCCTCCGAGGGCACCCAGGTTGATGCGGGAACGATGGTGAACATCACTGTCTCCTCCGGCCTGGTTCAGGTGCCGAGTGTGACGGGCCTCAGCGAGGCTCAGGCTCGCAGTGATCTCGCGCAGGCCGGCTTCGAGGCACAGGTGGTCGAGCAGAATGACTCGTCCGTTGCCGAGGGCACGGTGCTCGCTCAGTCACCGAAGGCCGGCAGTGATCTGGCACGCGGATCCACCGTGACGATCACGGTCGCCATCACGATTCCCGAGCCCGAGCCGGAGCCGACGATCGGCCCCACCGACGTGCCGAGTGGTCCGCCGGTCGTGATCCCGTAAGGGATTCGCGCTACGAACCGACGACGGGTGCGAGGCCTACGCTCTTCGCGAGCGCCTGGTCGTCACCGCATTCAGTGAGCCAGTTCGCGAGCATGTGGTGCCCGCCCTCGGTCAGCACAGACTCCGGGTGGAACTGCACGCCCTCGACGGCGAGCTCTCGGTGTCGAATGCCCATGATGACGCCGGTCTCGGTCGCGCCGGTGATCATCAGCGAGGCAGGCATTGTCGAGGGATCAATGGCGAGCGAGTGGTAGCGAGTGGCGGTGAATGGCTCGCGCAAGCCGGCCATCACGCCGATCTCCTGATGGAAGACCTCCGAGGTCTTGCCGTGCAGTAGCTCGGGCGCCCTCGTGACGGTGGCACCGTAGGCCGTGGCAATCGCCTGATGCCCGAGGCAGACGCCGAAAATCGGCACCTTCCCGGCGCACTCAGTCACGATGTCGATGCAGACGCCAGCATCCTCGGGAGTGCCGGGGCCGGGGGAGAGCAGGACGCCGTCGTAGTCGAGGGCCTCGGCGGTGGTCACCTCGTCATTGCGCTTGACGGTGACCTCCGCGCCGAGTTGCGCGAGGTATTGGACGAGGTTGAATACGAAGGAGTCGTAGTTATCAACCACCAGGATGCGGGCCACCCCCGTATTGTGGCCCTCGAACATTCACCACTGTGCAGGAGGATCCACGTGCCGGAGTCCAAGGGTCGTAAGCGCGCTGTCTACACGCCGCAGCAGACCATGGGAGAGCGCAAGGTTGCCAAGCTCGGCTCACCGCGCTGGCTCGCGCCCACGATGGTGGCCTGCTTCCTCATCGGCCTGATCTACATCGTGCTGTTCTACCTGGCCGGCTCGAGCATTCCGGTCATGCGCGACCTCAGCGCCCTCGTGAACGTCGGCATTGGCTTCGCGTTCATCGTGGTCGGCTTCATTCTCTCGACCAAATGGCACTAGTTATCCACAGTCTTTCCCCAGTTGGGGACGAATAACACTCATGTAATTCAGGCTGAGAGGCCGGGGCTAACCACCGGCGTGACCATGTCCATGATCTGCGCCGTGCGGACCATCGTGATGATCACAAGCACCACCAGCACCGCGAGAATTCCGAGCACCTGAGCCGGCATTCGTACCCGCGCCGGCGGCAGCACGAAGATCGCCGCGACTGCGGCACCTACCACCAGGCCGCCGACATGGGCCCGCCAATCGACCCCGGGAGCCATGAACCCGATCACGAAGTTCACCGCCAGAAGAATCAGCACCTGGGTGATGTCATAGCGAAGCTTTCGACCGGCCACCACCAGTGCGCCCATCAGTCCGAAGATCGCGCCACTCGCCCCGACCGAGACGGTCATCACGTCAGAGAAGGCGTACGAGCACACAGCGCCACCGAGAGCGGCCATCAGGTACAGCACGAGGTAACGCGAATGACCCAGCACTCGCTCGAGCGACGGGCCAAGTGCGTAGAGCACGTACATGTTGAAGGCAATGTGCAGCCACCCGCCGTGCAGGAATGCGCTGGTGACCAAGCGCCACCATTCGTTGTCGATCGCGATGCTCGGCGGGAACATGCCCCACTGCGTGGCCGTCTCGTCGATACCCGAGACCAGCATGAGCAGGAAGGCAAGAATGTTGATGCCGATGAGGACGTACGTCACGGTCGGCTTCTCGACAGTCGGTGCGCCGACGACGGTCTTGATGCGCGGTGCGGATGCAGCAGCGCCATGCACGCATTCGGGGCACTGGAATCCGACCGAGGCGCTGATCATGCAGTCGGGGCAGATAGGTCGTGCGCACCGAGTGCACTTCACGTAACTGACGCGATCCGGGTGCCGGAAGCAGACAGGCGCCGGTGCGGGCGTTGTCACGCCATCGGCGGCTTCAGACATCGCAGGCTTCCCCTGACTCGCTGTGGCTCCGCGGTCGGCGGATCGGCATGCTCAGCCTAGGCGGTGAGCTTAACCGCTCGCAGTTCGGCAACGAGAGTCGTCCCGCGCCCCGCGGGACCTGCTTCCAAGTGCCAGTCACCCTCCATGGCACGCGTCCACGTCGTGACGAGGGTGGAGCCGAGACCGCCCTCGGCACCGGGCCGGATCCCCACACCGTCATCGGTGATCAACACGCGACAGCCTTGGGCGGTGCGCGCCACTCGAATATCGATACGGCCGGCGCTCGCGTGGATCACCGCATTGAGCATCCCCTGCTCGACGATGCGGTAGACGGCGAGAGGGAGTCCGCTTCCGAGGACAGACCGATCGAGGTCCATGGCAGGGTCGACGTCAATGTCGATCGCGATCACGGCCTCGAATTGCAGGGCGAGCTCCTCGAGCGCGGTCTGCAGGTCGATCTCCTCAAGATTCGGGCTGAGCACGCGTGCAGCACCGCGGACATCGAAGGTGCGAAGATGCTCGAGCCGTTGAATCATCGGGGTGAGTCGTGCCTCATTCTCGGTGCCCAACTCTGCGGCGAGCGTCTGCAGTTCGAGGCAACTGGTGATCAAGCCTGCCTGCACACGATCGTGCAATACGACCGCTACCTGCCGGCGCGCTTCCTCATCGGCCGCGATTATCTGGACCTGTTGCTCTCGCGCGAGAGTCAGCGCGGCCTGGGTCTCCTCGACCTGGCGGGCGAGACGGGATGCCACGCTGCCGAGAACCGCAACCACCACCCAGAGAGACACGAAGGACCGGAAGACCGTGAATGGGTAGGCCTGGGTGCCCTCGGGCAACTGGGGCAGGAAGTCGAGAGTTGCGCGCAGCGTGGGCACGATGAAGGCCAGTACGAGAATCGGGATCAGATAGGTCGCCCACGTGACCCCGTATCGCCTCTGCAGTGAGCGGAATCCCCAGAGTGCGCAGCCGAGCCCGATCCCGGTGAAAACCGCAGGCAGTACGCCGCGCAGGTTGAACGCCGTGTCATTCATGTAGCGGTCGCTGTAGAACCCGAGGGTGAAGACGAGGTATAGCAAGGTCATGAAGGCAGCGGTGGGCACCGGACGAAACTCATATGGCCCCGCGGCACGAATGAGGTGACGCATCACCGCTGGTCGTCCCAGGCCTGATCGCGCATGATGCGAAGGTACGCGAGCACGGCTCGAGTGCGCAGGTCGCCGCCTTCATCTCCGGGTACGAGAATGCGATAGGCCTTCGAGAGGTCCTTGCGCACGGAATCCTGGGTGATGCCGAGTCTTTGCGAGATATCCGGAGCCGAAAGCCCCGTGGCCGCGAGCGCCATCACTGCCCGCTGACGCGGCGTCAGCGCATCGAGCAGGTCATCGGCCTCGTCACCCTGGTGAGCTTCCTCGTTTGGATGCACGATACCCCGCGCGGTCGTGCGCAGGATATTGATCAGTTCGGCGGTCTCCATCTCACCCGACTTGGGGATGAAGGACCAGCCGATTCGCTGATTCTCAGGTACGCGCCTCGCGAGATTCTTCAGCGAGTGCTGGGAGTAGATGACGATGCCGAGATCGGGATTGATCTCCCGAAGTGCCAGGCCGAGGTCGATTCCGTTGAGCTGATCGGCTCCCAGGGCAAGGTCCAGCAGGGCAACATCCGCCTGCGGGGCATGCGCGGATCCAAGGGCTTCGGCGGCATCACCGGTGGACAAGGTTAGTTCTACCTCAGCATGAGCCGCGAGTGCACGCGTCATGATCCCGCGCAATGCGGGATCATTCTCGACATAGAGGACTCGGGACGGGCGCACGTGAGAATCCTCCCAGGCGGTCGAGGGCAATATGCCATGTGTTCACGTTTGTACCCGAGCATGCGAGTGGGGGACGGCCTGCGGCCGTCCCCCACTTGAGTGAGTTGAGGTAAAGCTCAGGCGCGAGTGATGGTCACTGAATTGATGACCACGTTCTCCTTCGGACGATCCTGCCCGCCGACCGGAACCGCAGCGATGGCGTCGACGACGTCGCGCGACTCCTGATCGGCAACCTCGCCGAAGATGGTGTGCTTGAAGTTCAGCCACGTGGTCGGCGCAACGGTGATGAAGAACTGCGAGCCATTGGTGTTCGGGCCGGCATTGGCCATGGCGAGCAGGTAGGGCTTGTCGAACACGAGCTCGGGATGCGGCTCATCCTCGAAGCGGTATCCGGGGCCGCCGGTACCGGTGCCCAGGGGGTCGCCACCCTGGATCATGAAGCCCGAGATCACGCGATGGAAGATCGTGCCGTCGTACAGCGGCGCGGAGCTCTTCGCGTTGAGCTTCGGGTTGGTCCACTCCTTGGTGCCCTCAGCGAGCTCGGTGAAGTTGCGGACAGTCTTGGGAGCGTGATCAGGGAACAGGTTCACCTTGATATCGCCCATGTTGGTATGCAGGGTCGCAGTCAGTGTCATGACGCAATCCTGTCATGCCTGCGGGAATCCGCAGCCACGGGTCTACAGCCCGTGAGCGGCCACGACCTCATCGATGCGCGCCTTCTGATGGGGCTGCAGCGGCTGATCGGGCAGGGTCGAGACGCCACCCAGGGGATCCTCAACCCCACTGCGCACGCCCGACATCTGCTCCAGCACCGCGACACCGCAGTAGGGCACGTAGAACGGTGAGTAGCCGCCCTCGTGGGTCATCATGATGCGGCCCTCGCAGAGTTCCTCGGCTACTTCCATCAGCACAGCAGTCATCTCCCGGTATCCGTGCGAGGTGACGATCATCCGACCCAACTGGTCGTAGACACTGGCATCGAATCCGGAGGCCACCACGATGACCTGTGGGTTGAACCGACGCAGGGCCGGCACGACGACGCGCTTCATGACCTCGACGTATGCGCCGTCACCTGAACCGGCCGGCAACGGGATGTTGATCGCGTAACCCTCACCGGCACCCTCACCGCGCTCGGCGATGCTGCCGCTGTCGCGCGGGTAGAGATCGTCCTGGTGAATCGAGATCGTGAGCACGCTCGGATCGTCATAGAAGATCGACTGGGTGCCGTTGCCGTGGTGAACATCCCAGTCGACTACTGCAACCCGCTCGATTCCGCGGCTCGCACGGGCGTGAGCGATAGCGACCGCCGCATTGGCGAAGATGCAGAAGCCCATGCCGTTTCCGCGACGCGCGTGGTGACCCGGTGGGCGAATCAGCGCATAGGCATTGGTCACTGTTCCGTCGAGCACTGCATCGATTGCGGCGATTGCCCCGCCCGCGGCAAGAGCCGCGATCTCGTAGCCACCGTGGCCGAAGGGTGACTCGCCATCGCCCGCGTCGCCGCCCTTGACGTTCAGGCTCTGATTCTTGATGTCCTCGAGGTGCTCCTTCGTGTGAATGCGAAGGATCTCCTCCTCGGTCGCGGGGCGCGCCTCAATACGCGTGAGGTGCTTGGCGAGACCGGAGACCTCGACAAGTGCGGCGAAGCGCACCTTGCTTTCGGGCGACTCAACATGCGTATACGGCTGAATGAGACCGCCGGGGACCATGAGTCCCGCATAGGTGCCCGTGTCATGCCACCCGTAGAGCTCATTCCAGACGAAGCCTGTTGCCATCATCACTCCCTGCAGTCGCGCCTGGCTTACGTCCAGGACTTCTCTTCCTGATTCCAGGCACCGCCGGGCAGAGAGCCCGGCTTCTGGAAGGCATCAAGCACGTTCTTCATCACCTGCGAGACGTTGTTCTCGAAACCGAAGGAGGGCAGGGCACTCATCCAGGCAATCGAGCCCGTCGAGAACACGGCACCGTCATTGGCTGCGGTGAAGTAGGTCATGTCAGCGCGCACGGTGTCGCTCTGTGTTCCCAGGGTGCCGGGGTGATTGAAGAGAATCTCCTCGACAACACCGGCGTAGTTGTCGCTCCAGCTGGTCGACGAGGCGAGCAGCTTGGTATGGGGCGGAGTGCCGAGCTCGAGGTCGTAGCGTTCCGTCTCCAGGCCAGCTGCTCCACCGAGAGCCAGGCCAAAGTCACCGAATACCTCGCCCTCGACACCATCGAAGATCCACGACACCGACTTGTGGTAGCTGTCGGGCATGCGCTTGTAGGGATGGCACTCATCGAAGCCCTGGGTCGTGAAGCCGACACCCGTGAGCTTCTGCGGGGGACGCGCGCGATTGCGCCAGATGCCTCCGCGCTCGGCGCTGGTCTGGTGGTAGTACTCGCCCGGCTCTGCCTGCCAGGCTCGCATGCCGGCCTCGCCCTTGCGCACCTCCATGAACTCCGGCTCACCTTCGCGGTACGAGACAACCCAGTAGAAGCCGTTGCCGCCCAGGTACATCAGGCGTCCTCCGCCGGCCACGTAATCCTCGAGATCGTTGAGGCCCTGCTCGCTCCAGTACTCCGGGTGCGAGCCGGTCAGGACGACCGAGTAGTCCTTCAGCAGGTCGGGATTCGCCGCGAGATCGTGATCGGTGGCGACGTCATAGCTGTAGTTCTTGTTCTCCAACCAGGCGATTGTCGACAGGTCGCGCGGGAACTGCCACGTGGTGCCGATCGCCGAGCTGCGCCACTTCGGGCGCATGTTCAGGATGGGCCGCTTCCAGGAGGTGAAGCACACGCCTGCGCCGTCGGCCCAGTGATCGTAGGTCGATCGACCGTACTTTGGGTCCTGGTAGTAGTCGGCTTCCTTCTCGGTCAGCACCGCTGCGTGCGCGAGGATCGCCTGGCCCACCGGCACGTGGTGCACGATCATCTCGTTCGCGTACGCCAGGTACGAGTTGGTCGGCATCAGGTAAAGGATCGGAGCCGTCGCCTTGGTCGGGCGGATGAAGAACGGAATGTGATCCTCGACGTCACCGATCGTCACGCGCGCGGCATACGCACCGCTTCGCGTGCCGGCCGGAATGGTCCAGCTGAAGGTGGTGTCCCACTCGTAGTCCATCACTGCGTC
>JBJSWO010000024.1:0-14588 GCA_046085905.1 Actinomycetes bacterium
TCGGCCGTGGCCATCCACACCTCGTAGTAGCCATCCTCGGCGGCGGGGAGATCCGGCACGGTGACCTTGAGCCTGGCCGTGCCACTGACCTGCTCGATAACCGCGGTGCCGGTGACATCGGCATCGCCGATCGGATCGAGCGTGGCACTGGCGACGACCTGCACGGACTCCGGACGGTTGATGACCGAGGCTGTCACCGCCGATCCGGCGATCAGGCCGACGACGGCCGCTGCTGCGGCGAGAACGTAACCGCCGCGACTGCGACGCGAGCGCGCTGAGTCGAGCGACACGACGTCGGCTTGCGCTGCACGATCACGCGCGACCTCTGCTGACACGGCCGCCCACACCTCCGCCGGCGGCGCGACGGGCGCATCGTTGGGAGTGACGGTGCGACCGATGCTCACGACCTCGCGGTACTCCTCGAGTCGGGCGGCGCACTGCTCGCATTCCTGCACATGGGCGACATCACGTGAATCGACGACCTCACCGAGGGCGAGAAGCGCCAGGGCGTCCTCATCACAGTGCGACATGATCCACCTCCAGTCGGGTGCGCAGCCGATCGAGCGAACGGCGTATGTGGCTCTTGACCGTACCCAAGGGGATATCGAGGGCACGCGCAATCTGAGCGTGGGTGAGGTCCTGGAAGAAGGCGAGCTCCATGATCTTGCGCTGCGGCTCGCCGAGCTGGCCGAGCTCATCGGCGATCAGCACGCGGTTGACCGACTCCTCCGCGTGACCGGCAATGGCCTCGTCGCCCAGCCGAGCCGACTCCGCGTCGACCTTGCGGGTCTCGCGGGAGATCAACTCCCAGTGATCGGCGATTCGGCGGCGAGTGATGGTCACGAGCCAGCCCGGAAGCGAGCCCTTGTCGGCATCGAAGCCTTCGCGACCGCGCCAGGCGCTGATGAACACCGCCTGGGTGATGTCGGCGGCATCACTCTCATTGCCGGTGGCTCGGCGCGCCATCGTGAAGATGAGGGACGACCACCGCGAGTAGACCTGCTCCAGCGCCCGCTCATCCCCGGCCACGAAGGCGGCAGCGAGCTCCGAGTCATCGGATGGCTGCATGGTGGTCTCCCGGGGCGTGACGAGGCGCAGGGGTTCGGGCGCATTTTCAGTATGCGTCACCCTCTCCCCTTCCGCTCGAGCAGGCGTTCCCATGCACTGTCTTCGCCCCCGCGACACTTCTTGGATGCACCAACGAAAAAGAAAGTTCCTCGAATTTCCTGCATCCAGGACGCCCCCTCACGTCGAAGAACTGCCATAAGCGCTCAACGGGGGCGCTTCGACGAAAGGCTCACCATGAATCGCTCACGTCTCATCGGCGGAATCGCCGCCGCAGCACTCGTTCTTCCCATGGCCGCCGTTGCCGCTCCCGCCGCATCCGCTGCCGACATGGGCACGACGTCGCTCGCCTCGGTTCTCACCGGTGGCCAGCAGGGCTTCGATCAGGACTACAAGGATTACGACGTTCTCACCGCGGCCGTCCTGGCCGTGCTGAAGGCCAAGCCGAACTCCCCGGTCAAGGTGCTCACCGACGGCAGCACCGCGCTGACCGCCTTCATTCCCAATGATCAGGCCTTCATGAATCTGGCCTCCGCGCTGACCAAGAAGAAGGTCACCACCGAGGCCGGTGCCTTCAAGGCCGTGGCCGGCCTGGGCATCCCGACGGTCGAGAAGGTTCTCGAATACCACGTCGTTCCGGGTTCCACGATCCTCTCCGGTGATGCGCTCAAGGCCAATGGCGCCAAGCTCAAGACCGCTCTGCCCGGCAAGACCATCGGCGTGAAGGTCGTGGCGAGCCCCGCGAGCATCACGCTCATGGACTACAACAAGGCCCTTCCGAACCCCAAGGTGATCCTCAGCCAGGTCGACATCAACAAGGGCAATGAGCAGGTCGCGCACGGCATCAACGCCGTGCTGATGCCCACCAAGTAACTCCGGATTGGCAGGTCCGCGAGAGCACCACCGGCAGTTCTGCCCTCCTCCAAAGACAGATCCCCCGTTCACCGAGAGGTGAGCGGGGGATCTGTGCGTGAGTGGAATGCGTCAGGCAACGAGTCCGTCGATGTCGTACTTCAGCACCTTCTCGTCGCGTGTCACCAGGGTCAGGGACTCCCCTTGCGCCTGCGCGACGAGCATGCGGTCGAAGGGATCGCGATGATGAAGGGGAAGCCCCCCGGCGTTCAATGCATGCCCCCACGAGATCGGGAGCATCAGGAATGCGTTCTCATTCAGGATCTGCATGAATCCGTCGGAGATTCGAAGCTTGCCTTGCTCGCTCTTGATCGAGATTTCCCACATCGAAGCGGAAGAGATGAAGACCTCGTTGGCAGGATCCGCGATCGCCGTTGATGCGGCATCAGACAGGGGCTGTCCGTCGAGCCACCACAGCAGAACGTGGGTATCGAGAAGTAGCCGCATCAGTTCTCGCCGTAAAAAGATGCGATGACATCCTCTGACGTGGCATCGAAGTCATCGGCGATCCAGATCTGACCGCGCAAGAGCCCGGGCACTCTCGGAGAAATTCGTTCGACGTAGGGGATGAGCCGAGCGACCGGGCGGCCGGCTCGGGCAATCACGATGTCCTCTCCCGCCTCGACCCGATTGAGGACGTCGGAGAATTTCGACTTCGCCTCGTAGACGTTGAGCATCTCGGCCATGCCGCAAGTGTGCTTGACCAACCTTGGTCAAGTCAATCGCTGATAGCTCTCCCGAGGCCCGACATCGACAAAGACAGATCCCCCGTTCACCGAGAGGTGAGCGGGGGATCTGTCGTCGTGTCTAGCGGAGCGTGACCTGCTTGGTGGTCAGGCCCGAGCGGGCGCGGCGCTGGTCGTCGGTGAGCGGTGACGAGTCGGCGAGCGCCTCGAGCAGTCGATTCTCGAACTCAACGATCGGTGCCTCGCAGCCCTCGGCGCCGAGGCCGATCGGGAGATCCCAGACGGGCGCGACAAGACCCTGGGCGCGGAACATGCCGACGAACTTGGTGTCGGGGCCGAGGTCATCGGACTTCGCGGCGTGCAGGCGTGCAAGCGCGTCGAGCAGAGACTCCTCCTCGAAGGACGTCATCCAGCGCAGGTGCTCCTTCTCGCCCATGCGAGTCCAGTAGCCCGCCTCGACCGAGGTCAGGCGTGCTGTCGGGTAGCAGTGCTCGCTGGCGCGCTCGAGCGACGCGCGAACCTCGTCTGTGACATCGTCGCGCTCGATCCAGAAGTCGAAGTTGCTGTGCACGGTGATCTCGAGCTTCTTCGCCGGGTCGATGAGATCCTGCAGTCGGTAGGGCGAGGCGAAGTCGCGGGACGGCGCAACGCCATTGCCGGGCTCGGTGGCGATGGCCGAGAGCAGTGCGCTCGCGAGATCGCGGGACGCGTCGCCGGTGCCGGTGTTGACCTGCAGGCCGAGCAGGATGTGCGCGTCATCGCGCACCAGTGCGGGCCAGGCCATCGGCAGGACGGTGGCCAGGGTCACCAGACGCGAGGCGTCGCGGGTGAGTTCGAGTGGCGCAGTGGCCGAGGGCACGAGCTCGCGCAGCGCGACGATGTCGCACTCCGAGACGAAGCCCTCGAACGGGCGAGCCGAGGCCGCACTGAGGTCGACCTTGCCGTGGCAGGCCTTGTAGCGCTTCCCCGAGCCGCAGGGGCAGGGCTCGCGCATGCCGACGACAGGCACCTCGCCCTCAAAGATGACGGCGGCTGACTCCTGGCGGCGTGGCTTCTTTCCCATAGCCGCAGAGCCTATGCGGGGCCCGATGGCACGGGGCTGCCGCCCGTGGCCTTGGGTTCGCCGCCCGCACCTTGTGACGGACGGGTCCACCGATTCCATGCTGGATGCTCACGCCACGGTTGGGTTCCCCGCCTTTCGAGAGCGCACCTACGTGGGAACTCATAGCGTGTGCCACATGACACCCCGACGCGCTGCACGCGGATTCGCCACTGTCCTCGGTCTTGCCCTGATCGGAACGGCCTTCCTGCCCTTCTCGGCCATGGCCGCCTCCGAGCCGTCAGTGGTCGCAACAGTCACCGTGGGCACCAGTCCCACGGCGGTGGCCATTACGCCGGATGGCACCAAGGCAGTGGTGGCCAATTACGACAGCGCTTCGATCAGCATCATCGACATCCAGGCCGCCACCAGCACGACGGTGGCAGTCGGCACCAGTCCCACGGCGGTCGCCATCACGCCGGATGGACAGAGAGCCGTCGTCACGAATTACGGCAGCGGAACCGCGTCGATCGTGTCCTTGACATCGAACACCGTGACGAACACCGTCACGCTCGCATCCGGTGCACGGCCCGGCAGCGTGGTGATTTCCGCCGACGGGACAAGAGCGTTCGTCGCCGATGGCGGTATCGGAGTGAACCTCATCGAGCAGATCGTGATCGCCACGGCCACGATCACGGGATCCGTGATGGCCACTCTCCCCGGCGGACTGGTCATGTCCCCTGACGGAGAGACCGTCTATGCCACCGCGGCAATGAGCGGGCAGGTCAAGTACTTCAACACGACCACATTGGCAGCAGGATCGATCAGCCTGACCGGTTCTGCCGGCACGCCCGCGAACTCCCTCGCCGTCTCCCCTGATAACTCCACCATCTACGCAGTGCGCGGCCTGGGTTACCAGTTGCTCTCATTGCTCAGCGCCAGCTCCCACACCCTGACTTCGACATCGACTGTCGGAACAAGCCCACGTGACGTGGCCGTCCGACCCGATGGGGCGCGGGTATACGTCACTAACGGCGGTGACAACACGGTGAGCGTTCTCAACTCGACCGGCACTGTCCTCTCTACTATTCCCGTCGGTGCCGGACCTGATCAAGTGGCCTTCACGCCCGATGGCTCCTACGCGCTCGTGACGAACGACACGAGCAATACGGTGTCTTTCATCAACACCGCCACGGAGTCGGTGGAGTTCACGGTGAACGTCGGTGCGGGCGCCAAGGGGCTTGGCATCACGGCCTCGGGCACGAAGGCCCTGGTCCTGAACTACACGGCCGGCACGGTGAGCATCATCAATACCCCGGTCACGGAGGTGGTCGGTGGCCCGACAGCAGCGTTGCAGCAGTACGGGATCGCGCAGAGCGGAGCCTGCGGGGTTAGCGCACCCGACTCGGTGCTGCTTCCGGCCCTTGGTGAGTCGGTCCGCAATTACGGCTGGGGCTCCAGTTGGGCTCAGTGGCCCAACAGGGGGCAGGGCGGTTACGTCTGCACGAGACAGCCGCTCTACACCACCAGCGGCTGGCTGATCGCCCCCTAATCGCGCAGGCCCCGCTCGCGCAGACGGTCGATGACCATCCCCGGTCTATTGCTGATGATGCCGTCAACACCGAGCGAGATGCACAGGTCGACGTCCGCGACGGCGTCGACAGTCCAGATGTGCACGAAGCCGCCGCGTGCCTTCACGCGAGCGATGTAGTCGGGATGCGAATGCAGTCTCTCGATCGCGACTCCGACTCCGGTCACGCCAGGTGGCACTGAGCCGTCGCGATATCGACGCGGGATGCGGTCGAGTAGGAACACCGTCGGGTAGACAGGCGAGTGCTCCGCGACCCACTTCACCGCATATGAGCTGAACGACATGATGCGCACGCGCGGTGATCCGACTGACAGCCCGTGGCGGCGCAGCACATCGACCAGCTCGCGCTCGACATAGCGACCGAAGCGCGTCGGATGCTTCGTCTCGATCGAGAACTTGATCGTCTCCGAGCGCTCCATCAGCGTGACCAGCATGCGGTCGAGGGTGAGCACGCTGGTGCGTGACTCATCGGGCTCAGGATCCTCGAAGTCGCGCCAGATAGTCGGGCCGCCGCTGTAGTCGTGGGCGGCGAGCTCGCCGAATGTCATGGACGACACGGCGCCCCGCCCCGAACTGGTGCGGTTAATACGGCGGTCATGCACGAGCACCAGGGTTCCATCGGCTGTGAGGCGAACATCGCATTCGACCGCATCAGCGCCCTCGTCGACAGCGCGCAGGTAGGCCGCGAGCGAATGCTCGGGCTCCTCCTCATTCGCGCCCCGGTGGGCGATGACCTCGATTGCCACGGGGCAACAGTTCCACACGACTCAGCGCCCGTGGCATTCCCCGCCTCAAGACGCGGTGGCGTGCCCCTCAGGTCACGGCAGTGAGCTCAATGCCGTCAGCCGCGGGCACCTCGCCCACCTGCGATCATGGCCCCGTGACCGAGACGCCCCAGCAGCCCTATGACGTGATCCTGTTCGATCTCGACGGCACGATCAGCGACTCGGCGCCAGGCATCATCGCCAGCCTGCGTCACTGCTTCGATGCAGTCGGCATCGAGCAGCCGACCGATGCCGAGATGGGCAAGTACCTCGGCCCGCCGCTCTCGGCAGCTCTTCGCGATTGGCATGGGCTCGACGAGTCCATGGTCGAGCGCGGCGTCGATGCCTATCGCGAGGTGTATCACGACAACAACGAGTACAACGCGCAGATCTTCGCTGGCATGCCCGAGCTGCTGCAGGAGCTGAACGACCGCGGCATCCCGATTGCGACTGCGACAAGCAAGCCGATCGAGTCAGCGACGCGCGTGCTCGATCACTTCGATCTCACCCACCACTTCGTGATGATCGGCGGCGCGCAACTCGATGGCACCAACTCGAGGAAGCCTGATGTCATCAACTACGTCTTCGACGAGATGGACATCCATCCCGACTCGCATCGGATCATCATGATCGGTGATCGCAGCCACGATGTTCATGGCGCGAAGCACCATGGCATCCCCGTCATCGGTGTCGAGTGGGGCTATGCCGACCCGGGCGAGCTCGAAGCGGCTGGCGCTGATTTCGTCGTCGGCAGCGTCGCCGAATTGCGCGCGATCCTGCTCGGTGAGTAGCGCCGCACGTCGCGCAGGTCACAGGCAACACGGCCACGCGCCCCGCGGTTCCCTGCGATCATCGACGCGTGCCCCTGACCCAGCGCCCCGACATCGTCCTGCTCGATCTCGACGGCACGATCACTGATTCGTACCCGGGCATCCTGCGCTGTCTCACCCTCGCGCTGCCGAGCATCGGCCTCGAGCACCTGACCGAGGATCAGATCCGCGCCTTCCTCGGCCCGCCCCTGCACTACACGCTCGGCGAGGTCTACGGAAAGAGCAAGCAGGAGATCGATGACTTCGTCGTCGTCTATCGCTCGCACTACTTCGGCGGCGGCGAGTACGAGTTCGAGGTGTTCCCCGGCATGGCCGAGCTCATCGTCGATCTCGCGAACAGCGACATGAAGCTCGGTCTCGCGACAGCCAAGCCGATTCCCTCTGCCGAGCGCGTGCTCACCAAGGCCGGCCTCATCGACTGCTTCGACTTCGTCGGCGGCAGCGACATGGAACTCACGCGCCAGGACAAGCCGAGCATTCTCAGCTTCACGATCGAGAATATCGGCGGCACCATCACCGACGGCAGCAACGCCAACATCGTGATGGTCGGCGATCGCAAGGAAGACATCATCGGGGCCCAGCACCACCGCTTCACCTCGATCGGGGCCGCCTGGGGCTATGCCGATGACGGCGAGCTGCAGGACGCCAACCCCGACCACATTGTCAGCAGCGCCGACGAACTCCGCGCCCTCCTGCTTCCCTGAACCAACGACCGCCAGGCACTCAGCACGAAGCACTAGACCAGCACGAGAGCCACACGAGAGGACCCCGATGACATCCCCGCGCTACGAGGTGGTGCTTCTTGACCTCGACGGAACGGTCATCGATTCGTTGCCCGGCATTGCCGTGTCGGTGCGCCATGGCCTGGAGGCCATTGGCTTCGAGGAGATCACCGATGAGGTGATCATGAAGTTCATGGGGCCGCCGCTGAAGGATGTCCTGGTCGATCACTTCGGCCGCCCCGAGAGCGATATCGACGGCTTCTTCGCTGCCTACAAGGAGATGTACTTCGACGACGCGGAGTACGACTTCGAGCTCTACCCCGGCCTCGGTCGGCTGATCGAGGATCTCAATGCCGCCGGTGTCATGCTGATACTCGCGACCGCCAAGCCCGATGTCTCCGCTGAGCGAATCCTTCGGCATGCGAAGCTCGATCATCTCTTCGCGATCGTCGCTGGCTCGCATGAGGACGGCTCACGGCAGGTGAAGACCGATGTGCTCGCCCACGCCTTCGAGCTGGCCAGCATCGATCACACGGGCACGAGCATCGTGATGGTCGGCGATCGTGACACCGACATCGTCGCCGCCGAGCACTTCGGCATCGACTCGATCGCGATCACCTATGGCTACGCCCCCGCGGGCGAGCTCGAGGCCCTCAGCCCCACGTTCTACGCGGCGAACGCCGACGAGCTCCGCGCGATCCTGCTGCCGGAGTAGCACCCGACAGCCGATCGAATGCGGGAGGCCAACTAACCGAGAAGCTTCGCCTTGGCCGCCGCGTATTCCTCATCCGTGAGCGCTCCGAGCTTGTGCAGCTCGAACAACTGACCCAGCTGGGCAGAGAGACTTTCGCCCGTCTCGACCGCTGCGGCCTCGGCAGCAAGCGCTGCGTCACGCGCAGCAGTGCCGAAGAGCTCCGGCGACTTGTAGGGCTCGAGGTTGAGTAAGTAGGAGTTCACGAGATAGGTCAGGTAGAGGTAGAACTGCTTTCGATTGCTCGTGATGCTCGCCTCGAATGGAAGGTCGAGCGCGGATAAGTCGTCGCTGGTCACGAAGCTTGCGTAGGAGTACTCCTTCGCTGTGACGACCTCGTTGATCACCTCATATTCAGCGATGTAGTCGGCGTAGAGGGCGACGTAGTAGAGCGGGATCTCCGACCACTTGCGCTTGATCTTCTTCCCGTTCTCGTCGCGCTTGGGCTTGCGGTAGTTCTGCGCAACCATGAAGGGTGTCGAACTGTCGATTCCGTTCGCATCGAGCTTCTCCTGCAGCTTGCGCGTGGAGCGGGACTGGTCGAACTCGAGAGGAATCATGCCGAGCCATTCGAAGGGAATGGCTCGTTCGAGGATGTCCTCGAACTCGAACCGCTCCCATTCACGCCGGCAGCTCATGCAGAACACCTTGGTTCCGTCACGGCTCACTTGCAGCTTCACTCCGCAGCCCAGGCATTCAGGCAGATCGGGAAACTTGTCCGGGTTGAAGCTCTCGATCAGCGCCCAGTCCTCAGGGCTCAGCTCGATAATGTCCTTGAGGGCGGGCTGCTCGCGCCCGCAGGATCGGCAGTACTCCTCGCGGCCGGCAAAGCCGATCAGGCCGCCTCGCGCGAACTTCATTCTCTTGCCGCAGTAGTGGCAGCGGGACCTGTCAGGGGACTTGGCCAGGATCTTCAGCTGGAGCTTGACCACTCGCATGTCGACCATGGGTTCCCCGCTCCCCTCCAGACAGGCCGATCGCCTCCGGTGGCCCAGACGCTACCGCCGTCTCCTCGCTTGCACGAGCCGAGGCGTCACTCCGCGAACAGCACGCCCGGATGCATCAGCCCCTGCGGGTCCCACGCGTCCTTGATGGCCTTCATCGCCGCGATCTCCACCGCAGAGCGGCACATACCCAGTTCCCGCGCCTTCACGCGCCCGACGCCGTGCTCTGCGGAGATGGACCCGCCGTAGCGGGCAGCGCAGGCGAGCATCGCGTGATCGATCTCGAGGTCATCCCATGGAGGGCCGACAATCTCGAGGTGGATGTTGCCGTCGGCAAGATGCCCGAACACTCCGTAGGTCGTGACAATCGGGTACGACTCGATCAGTGATCGGAGTTCGTCGGCGCACGCAGCCAGCGATTCCAGCGGCACTGAGATGTCGAGCTTGTGCACTACTCCCAGGGTCGAGTACGCCTCCGACTGCCGTTCGCGATACGACCACAGTCGCGCGCGCGATGGTGCATCCAGGGCAACGACCGCGTCGGCAGACTCATCGAGCGGCAGCCCTGACCCATCGCCCCCATCGGCGATCTCGAGCAGCACGACCAACTCCCACCGTGACTCGAGCGGGTATGGCAGATCCGCAAGGCCCATCACGAGTTCCATGCCCGACGCGTCGATCACCTCTGCCCCGATCACCGGGAAGCCACAGGCACGAGCACGACTCATGAGTTCCAGAGCGGAGGAGAAGCCAGAGCACCCGACTAGCGCGACAGACGTTGCAGCATGCGGACGATGCAGTCGCACGCGCACCGCGGTGATGATGCCCAGCGTTCCTTCCGACCCGCAGAAGAGCGCGCCGAGGTCGTAGCCGGTGTTGTCCTTCAGCAGGCCAGACAGATGCGAGATGACCTGGCCGTCAGGAAGCACGGCCTCGATGCCGACGACCGAGGCGCGCGTCATGCCGTAGGCGATCACGTTGATGCCGCCGGCATTGGTGGCGACCGTGCCGCCGATGGTGCACGAGTCGCGGGCCGCGAGATCGACCCCGTAGATCCAGCCGGCCGCCTCGGCCGCCCGGTGCACATCGCCCAGGGTCGCGCCGGCCCCTGCTGTCAGCTGACCTGAGAGCTGATCGACGGCAGAGATGGCGGAGAGCCGACGCGTCGAGACGATCACCGGCGCCCCGTGGCGCCCGGGCGTTCCTGCGGGCACCGAGCCGCCCACCAGCCCCGTATTGCCGCCCTGCGGCAGCACGGGCACTGCGGCCGCCACGCAGGCCCGCACGACGGCTGCGACCTCGGCGGTCGAGCCCGGGCGAACCACGGCCCGGCAGGGGCCTGAGAAGCGCCGTGTCCACTCCTGGGTGAACTCACCCGTGACGGCCGGGTCTGTGAGCACGTGAGCCGCGCCCACGGCCTCCACCAGTGCCGAGTTCAGCGACTCGCTCAGCCCCAATGGGCCGGGGTCGCTCGAGGGCCGGGACGCGTTCACGGGGTTATCCTTGCCGAGACCGCCGACTTCGGCGCCACCACTCCTGCGGAGGCCTCATGCGCACCACTCGGCTCGCGCTCGGGATTGCCGCCTCCGTGGCCATCACGGCCTCAGTCGCCCTCGTCGCGACGCACCCGGCCCTGGCTGCCGACCCTGTTGCCTCTGATGTCGTAGCCGCCGATTCGGTGACGACGGCCGTGACCACGGGCGAGCCGGCCAAGAACACCGGCAGCACCGCCCCGGTCAATGCTGACGATGCCAGCGGCAACTTCTTCTTCACCACCGCCAACGGCATCGCACCCACGTGGTTCTCCTCCGGCATCACGCTCTCGGGCATCTCCCCCGGCTCGGCGCTGTCGAACTCGCCGCTGACCCGGGTACGCGTGTCGATTCCGGTCGTCGCCAAGCTCGGCACGGCGAACTTCGCCGCCGGCGGCTTCAAGATCCAGAACACCAAGACCCGCGAGTTCGTCAACTGCCAGACCCCCGTCATCGACACCCGCGCCAAGGTCATCGACTGCGTGCTCAAAGACGGCACCAACGCGAAGCTCTTCGCGATCACCAGCATCGGCAGCGTCAAGCAGACCCTGGGCTATTACGACTCCACCAACTACCGCGGCATGAAGCTGCAGGTCGCGAATCAGGAGATCGCTGACCTGCTCAATGACGAGCTGAGCGTGAACCTGTTTAGCCCTTCGGTGACCTTCGCCATCGCGCAGCTCACGGTCACCTCCGCTCGCTAGGCCTTACGGGGCCTGAAAATCTACACTATGTTTAATCTAGTGTAGATATTTCTATAGCCAAAGGGCATAACGACTGTAGAATATCGAAAAATCTACTGTCCACGCGGTCGTTGGGAGGAGTCTCATGAGCACTCTTGTCTCCCTGGGACGTCTGGCCGAAGAACTGGGCGTTTCGGGGTCGTGGGTACGAGAACTCACCAATCGCGGACTCATCCCTGTCACCCTCACCAAGGGCGGTCATCGACGGTACGACCTCGACGAGGCTCGGGCTGCCTTCGAGCGAACTCGGGCGAGTGACGCCAACGCACCCACGAGTAGGGCAGGGCAGATCGACCAGCAGCGCGGCGCAGTTGTCCGGCCTTCCAGCGAAGCTGCTGAATCTCCGACTGTCCTGGTCGACGAGATCTACACGGCCGCCGATCTCGACGAGAGCCGAGTCTGGAAACAGATCGCACCCATACTGCAGCTCGACTCATCCGCGCCTTCAGCGGAGGTCGCGCGGTACGCGTTCACAGAAATGCTGAATAACGCGATCGATCACGCTTCGGCTAAGCAAATTCGAGTCAGAGTAAGCAACCAAAGAGACCGGCTCCGCTTTGAGATCATCGACGATGGTGTCGGGGTGTTCGCACACCTTGCCGAGGGCCTAGGCCTCGATGATCCTCGCGAAGCTGTCGCCGAGCTCAGCAAAGGTAAGCGAACTACAGATCCAAGCCACCACAGTGGCGAGGGCATCTTCTTCACGTCCAAGGCGGTGGCGGACTTCGCGCTTCAGGCAAACGGGATCGCGTGGTTGGTGGACAACGACCGCGCCGACTTCGCCTTTGGCTCAAGCGATGTTCATTCAGGCACCCTGGTCGCGTTCACCATCAATCGAAATTCGTCGACGAAACTGTCCGATGTCTTCGCTAGGTTCACACGCAATGGTCGATTCGTCCGTAGCAATCCCATCATCAGGCTCTTCGAGATCGATGTGGCCTTCGTCAGCAGAAGCGAGGCGAAACGACTACTCGATGGAATGGACTCCTTCGACGAGATCACCCTCGACTTCTCGGGTGTGCAATTCGTCGGGCAGGGGTTCGTAGATGAAGTGTTCCGGGTCTGGCAGAACGCGCATCCTTCGATAGTGCTCACGCCCATAGGCATGAATTCCGAAGTCGAGTTCATGGTGAAGCGCGGCCTAGCACGCGCGGAGGAATTGAAGGGGTAGTCCCAAGGAACTCCCACGGGCGCTTAACCGTCACCTCCGCTCGCTAGTCGACGAGAGCCAGCTCACCTCGATTCACGGGGAATTCACGCCACGAGGCGGAACCGAACCGACAGAACCAGACGTCTGACCCCTGCCGCACCGTGCGGCATGACTCGGGGAGGGTCCATGAAGGTTTCCACGCGCACCATGGTCGGCGTCATCGCCGCCACTGCGCTCATCGCTCCGCTCGCACTCGCCACATCCGCCCAGGCCGCACCCAGGGGTGGCAAGGGTGAGGCACGAAGCGCCGGCATCGAGGCGCCGCGCGCAGCACGCCAGGCCGAGGCAGCCCAGCCTCGTGCCGGCCGCTCGGAGGCCCGCCAGTCGGAGTCACGGCGCGAGTCGACCCGGCCGCAGCGCGCCGAGGTCGAGTCGGGCCACCAGTGCGATGACGACGCCGCACCCGTGGTGCAGTTGCCCGCCTAGCGAGAACCGGGCCAAGGGCCGCGGCTTCGAGTCTCTGCGACTCGGAGCCGCGGCCCTTCGCTTGTCCGGACGAAGACTCACCGCACGTTATCGGTGGCTCGCCAAACTCCCGCAGCTCCGCAACGGATCAGCAGCACCGCAGCCCAACCGACCTCGCCTCGCTCACGCGTGCGCCACACTGACCCCATGAATCCGGTGCGATGGGGCTTTCTCGGGGCAGGCTGGCTGGTCACTGCGCGAACGGCCGACTCACTACATCAGGCGAGCAATGCCGAGCTCACGGCTGTCGGGGCCAGGGATGCGGCCCGTGCCGCAAGCGTGAGTCCGACTCGCGCCTACGGCAGCTACCAGGAAGTGATCGACGACCCGGAGGTCGAGGCTGTCTACATCGCCCTGGCCAATGACGTGCATCTTCACTGGATCCTCGCGGCTCTCGAGGCCGGCAAGCACGTGCTCTGCGAGAAGCCGATGACCATGAACGCCACGGAGACACGCATCGCTTTCGACAAGGCAGCCGAGAAGGGCCTGCTTCTCGTCGAGGCCGTGTGGATGCGCTGGCATCCGCGCATGCGTCATATTGCCGAGATTGCGCAGACCGAGGCACTCGGCAAGCTGACCGGCTTCACCGGGCGCTTCACCTGGGAGACGGCTGATGCCGCCCCGTCCGGCAACTACCGCTTCTTTCCCGAGTACGGCGGCGGCGCCCTGCTCGACATCGGTGTCTACCCAATGCACGCCCTGCTCGCCTGCGTTCCCGACCCCGCCACACTCGAGATCACGTCAGCGCGCCGGCACCTGAACGAGCATGGCGCCGATCTGACGACGGAAATGACACTGACCTGGGGCGCGGGCACGAGTGCCGGAATCACCGCCTCCTTTGAGCAGCCCGAGACCGAGAGCATGCGCCTGACCTTCGAGCGCGGCGAAATCAGCTCACTCGATAACGAGGCTTACGCCTCCTGGCGCCAGCCGGCACGGATCAAGATCAATGACGAGACCCTGACCTTTGAGGCCACTGACGCGTACCGGCTGATGTTCGAGGCAATGAGCAGTCGCATTCGCGGGGGCAACGACTGGGTGCTCTCGCCCGCCGAGTCGATCAAGGTCGCCGAGCTCGTCGATGACGCAGTAGCGAAGGCCGACTAAGCCCGAAGCGTCTTCGCGTCAAGGATCTGGCCACACCACGCACGCACTCGCTACTCATTACGGACGCAACTTCACTCTCGTCACATCCATCACGCGCTATCCCCAGGCAGCGAACACGCGCATTCCTGAATGATCCGAAGCAGCCGAACCTCCTCGAAACGACCTCGGGAGGAACGACATGCACTACTCACCCGCGCGCGCTGCGCGCCTGACCATCGCGACCGCGC
>JBJSWO010000025.1:0-15800 GCA_046085905.1 Actinomycetes bacterium
CCTTCGTCTCGGCACCGGTGCTGCGAGCATGTAGCGCAATGTCGACCAGGAAGCCTCGCTGGCAACACTGTCGCCGAGAAACATTGCCGCGATGATCGTCAGCAGGAACCCGGCCCCGAAGAAGAGCATGGTGAGGCTGAAATTCCAGGCTCCTGCGGTTGCCAAGCCGACGAGATCGAGGTCGCCCCCGCCGAAGCCCCCGCCGTTTCCGGAGGAGGACGGCCCGAGCTTGACAGCGGCAACGACGATGAGAGGCAGCGCGATGCCGACGGCGAAGGCAATGAGGGTGCGGCTGCGTCGCAGTTGTCGTACGAGCTCCACCCGCACGGTAAGCGTGCGATGCGGGTCGTAGTCCGATTGGCCGTTCGGCGCCGAGTGTGTGTCTCGCACGGTTTCGATCATGTGGCCACCTCATGCCCTTCGCCCACGAGATCCAAGAAGACATCCTCGAGTCGTCGACCGTGATGCTCGCGCAATAGTGCGTCGACACTGCCCTGCGCAATGACCCGGCCAGCACCCATCACGACAACATCACTGCACGTCTGCTCCACCTCGCTGAGCAGGTGCGAGGAGACGATCACTGTTCTGCCTTTCTGTGCATACGCCTTCATGACTTCCCGCATCTCCTTGATCTGGGGCGGGTCGAGGCCGTTTGTCGGTTCATCGAGAAGCAGCAGGTCGGGCATCCCGAGCATGGCCTGAGCAATACCCACCCGTTGGCGCATGCCCTGGCTGTAGGTTCGCACTCGTCGGTCGATTGCGGAACCCAGTCCGGCGATCTCAAGAACATCGTCCATGCGTGAATCTCCCGAGCGCCCTGAGGCTCTCCAGAAGAGGTCGAGATTCTGGCGGCCGGTCAGATGTGGAAGAACGCCCGGTCCCTCGATGAAGCAGCCGACACGTGACAGCGTGGGGGAGCCCGGAGTGATCAACTCGCCGAAGACGCGCACTTCGCCGGCAGTCGGAGTGATGAGGCCCATCATCATCCGCATCGTGGTGCTCTTGCCCGCGCCGTTCGGGCCGAGCAGGCCGAGAACAATTCCGCGCGGCACGGTGAAGTCGACGCCGTCCACTGCCCTCACGCCACCGGGGTACTCCTTGACTAGTCCGGTGACAACGACCGGGTCAGCAACAGCACCATCGGGATCGATGACTGCCGTGGGGCGGTGGGGCCGAGTCAGCAACAGGGCGATTACGACGAGAAGGAGGAAGCCCACGCCGATGAGCGGCCACGCCCACACGGGCCACCCTGACCCGATCGGGGTTCCCGCCACGGAGGGCACGGCCAGTCGCGTCTCGGCAAGCGAGACCGTGTACACGGCAGGGCCCGAGGGCAGCCGGTAGGCCTGATCAGTCGTACTGAGGGTCAATGCCAGGCGTGAACCCGGCGGAGCCTCCGTGACGATCGCCGGAAGCTCGATGTCCAAGGTGACCGGCGAGGAGTCCAGCGAGGAGATCCGAATGGGAGCGACCAGGCCGGCGGGCAGCCGAACTCGGCCTTGATCATCCACGATTCGCAGCGCAGCGAACACGGCTGCACCCTCGATCGGACGGTCGCTCGAGATATCGACTCGAGCTCGAGGAGCCCCCACGATGCTCATCGGTGCCTGCAGCGGATCCGAGACGAAGGTCGCCATCTGCTGCCCGAGCCCGCGCCCTGTGTTGCCGCTCGCCGCACTCAGCAGGGCGCCAATGTCGCCGAGCCCGGGTACAGAGGAGATCGCCGCGGGAATTCCGCCGGCGGGCGCCAGAATCTGCTGCGGCGGGCCTGCGAGGTCGATCGAGTTGCTTGTGCTGCCGCTTAGGCCGGGGTAGTCCGGTGTGCTCTCCACTTCGAAGGTGCCGGCGGCGCGGTCGCTGAAAGCAGAGCCCTCCGAAACCGAATAGAGAAATGAGTCGTCGGCTGTCTCTCCCGAGGCAAGATGCGCGGTGAACCAATCGATGGTCAGCTCCTGAAGCTGCTCACTCACTGAATCCGAGGAAGCGAGACCGCCATCATGCCCCCCGGCATGCCAGACGACTTTCACCGGAGTCGTGGGGTGCGCCGCCAGAATCTGGTTCGCGTTCGCATTGACCTGGTTGAGGGGGAAGAGCGAGTCGGCTTGTCCGCCGCCAAGAAGTGTCGGAACCGTGATCCGGTCAGTAATGCTCGACGGTGACGAAGCCTGCATCAGCCTCGCGCCGGTCTCGTCGATGGTGCCGCTCACTGCTGCTCGCGTGTAGGCCGCGCACCATTCGTCTGTGAATCGACCGCATTCAGTGACAGGTGCACCCGGTGCGGATTGCCCGACGCTGAAGAACAACCCTGACCACAGGGACTTATAGGCACCTTGCATGCGGGCGCCCTCACCGAGCAGCGACTGTCCGAAGAGCGAGCCCTGCAGGCTGTTCCAGGTGATGTCCGCGGCAATCGCGTCGACTCGGGGGTCGTAGCCCGCGGCCATCAAGGCAAGCGCGCCGCCGTATGAGCCTCCGGCGACACCGACTCGCGGATCCCCGGGGGCATCCGTGGTGACTTCGGGCCGGGTAGCGAGGTAATCCAGCAACCGAGAGGCATCGGCGACCTCGTACTGCGGCGCATTCATCGAGATAGAGCCCGTAGAGGTGCCAAAGCCACGCGCCGAGTAGGCGAGCACGACGAATCCGGCGGCGGCCAGTGACTCCGCTTGGGTCGTGACCGACTTCTTGCTGCCGCCGAATCCGTGCGCCAGCAGTATTGCCGGCGACGTCCGCTCGGATCCCGGTGACAGTTCAGCACTATCGCTCGGCGGGAGGTAAAGATCTGCGTCGAGCATGACAGGCGTGGCGTCGGTGTCAGAGGTTGCAGCGCCGCGGAGTGAAAGTGACTCCGGGGTCGCGGATGAACCCAGCGAGCGCGAGAACCCGACGACTGCTGCCGCCACCAGGAGGCCGAAGATCACGATCGACGCGATGACGGTCGATCGGCGTCGCGAAGTCGCGAACGCTCTCATTTCTTCACTCTAAGGCGGAGATTCGTGCGCCGCATCTCCCACGCATCCAGTGATGCCGCTTGCGCTACTGCCCCTCTTCTGCACCGGGATCCGGCGCAGGCTCCTCCTCCGGCAGTGGGGCAGGCTCCTCGTCGGCCGCGCCGCCGTCGGATGAATCGTCCGAGCTGCCCGCTCCGCTGTCAGCAGGACTCTCATCCGCTCCGCTGTCTGCGGTTCCGGTGGAACCACCGTCATCGGTCTCGTTGCCGGGACCCTGATCATTTGCTTCATCCCCGGAGCCTTGATCGCTTCCCTCGTCTCCTGAGGATGCGTCCGCTCCGCCGTCTCCATTCGCCGAGTCGTTCTCCCAGGTCGACAGCAGGGCGGTATCGAGATCATCCGCGTCTGCAGCATCCTCGGTCACGTCGAACTCTCCGGACTCCTCGTCGAAGTCGGCGACGATGTCGACCACCTCGCCATTTTCGGTCTCGTAGTCGAGTTCGTAGTCGCCGATGGTGTTGCCATCCTCATCGATGTACTCGATAGCCGTCGTGCCGTCGCCCTCGCGAGCACCGACACTCATGTCGACACCCTCAGGGAGGTCGAAGTCAGCGCTGCTGAGGCCGTTGGACACATTGACCTGCGCATCGCCGAATTCACCGGGATCCACCAAGACGCGACCGCTCTTGCCAACGCGAAGCGAAGCCGAGGTTGCGGCCCCCTGATCGATCACACCGCGGAGGGTGACGCGCGGGTTGCTCGGATCATCGATCGACATTGTGACCGGCACCGAGGCGGCCTGAGCACCCGGAAGTGAGAGCGCAGCCGAGAAGGCTCCCACCTTGGTGCGATCCACCGCCACGGCGAGCCCCTTTCCTGAGAGCACCGAGCCCATGGTGGAGCGAGCGATGACACCATCGGGGAGGTCCGCAGTGGGGTCGCTGAGGTCGTACGTCTTCCCATCTACGGTCAGCATGAGCCCAAGACGCGTGGTCGGATCAGGTGAGGTCACGAGCAACTGTGAAGTCTTCCTGGCCGCGGCACCCTTGGCCTGGCCATCGGAGAACGGCGACTCTGACGGCAAGGACCTGCTTTCCATGGGCGTGAGCTCGATGGTGCCTACGCCGCCTTCCCAGCCGCCGGTAGGTGCCTCCGGGTTGGTTGAGCCCATGGCATAACTCCAGGTTTCCGTCTCCGGATCGATCAGGATCCGCTGAACGGTGCCGGGAAAGTTGTTGTCGTAGGCCGACACCGCGATCTTGCCCTCGAGCAGGTTCACTCCGATCGGCGTGATGGCATGGCCGCCGGCCTCCGAGTAGATGCCCATCGTGTAGCCGACGCCACGAGTGAGTCCGTCAGCGAGGGCCGCCGCGATCTCGGAAGGCTGGAACGTCTGAAACTCCGTGTAGGCCTGCTGAACGGGCGGCAGCATCTGGGTGGCCCACCACTTCTCGATCGCCTGCGAGACCGCAGGATTCTCGCGAGCGAGCTCGAAAGTCGACATCGCTTCGGGATCTAGCGCCCCGAGGCTCTCGTATCCGAGGAAAAGGCGGGCCGCCATCACGGCCATCCCCTCGCAGTGACCGCCTGCCATGGCCTCGTTGACCTGCGCGGCGAACTGGCGGGCCGCAGGAAAGAGCACGCACTTGCTGCCCGTGCCGCTCGCGCACACCTTCTCACGTCCGAAGAGCGCGACCATCTCGGTCGCGCCGAGGTTGCCTGCTTCTCCCCAGTTCTCGAAGCCGAATCCGTCAACGTCGGGATCGAAGCCGTCGTACGCACACGAGGAGGGGTCGAGTCCGGTGCAGTCGGGTAAGGGGTAGCCGTCCTCGCCAGCCGTTGATTCCGCGGCACCTAGTGCCTCCTGGCCTTGTGTCGCAGTAGATTCTGATGCACTGGATCCGCATGCGGCGAGTACGAGCGTTAAGGCGGAGGCGAGGGCCAGAGCGCGGAGAGCTGACTTCGAATACGCGTGCATAGTGCTCCGATCGGCGTTGCTACGCGTCTGGCCTGCCCAAGGCGCTTGACCGAACATTAGGCCGTTCCCTTTCATCGCGTTGCCATATTCACTTTCCGCTATTCCCGGTCGTTAGGCTGCGGCTATTTCCAGGCGGGAGGAGCCCTCGTGTTCATTTTCGACGGCAAGGTGGGCCTGGTCACGGGTGCGAATCGGGGCATCGGCGCGAGCTTCGTGGATGCGTTGATGGAGGCGGGCGCGGCAAAGGTCTATGCCTGTTCTCGCAAGCCAGAGAGCCTTGATTGGGCCGTCGAGAAGTACGGGCCACGTCTCATTCCGCTCCGCCTCGACCTTGCCGTTCCCGAGCAGATCGACGTGGTTATCGAGGCTGCAGGCGACACCGACCTGCTGATCTCCAATGCCGGACGAGGTGGCAGTGGCCGCGTGCACGAACTCGACGATGCACTTGTGCGAAAGCTCTTCGAGGTGCACGTCTTTGGTCCGCGCCGGTTGATCTCCGGGCTTCTACCCGGAATCATCGAGCGGCAGGGTGGCGTGATCCTGGTGCAGTCGACTGCAGCGCTGGCGATGTCGCGTGGCGGGCCGATGTACAGCGCGAGCAAGTCGGCCGCCACCTACATGGGCATGGGCCTGCGTGAGGAGATGCGCACGGTGGGCGTTCGAGTCTCGAATATCCATCCCGGATTCACGAATACCGACATCATCGCCACGTACGAGATTGCCAAGGCCGAACCTCGAGATGTTGTCGACAGGGCCCTCGAGGGCTGGGCGAATGACGAGGCGCACGTGTTCACCGATCTCTATGCGCAGATGGTGCACGAGCAACTGGTGAGCGAGATGAATCACGTGCTGTTCGAGCCCGCTGCCGCGGGCACGGAGTTGATAGCCGAGTATCGACGACGCACGAACAGTTGATCCGCGCGCAAGCGGCGCGTGTGTCGAGAGCGCCGTGCAGGTGGGCTCAGGCCTCGAACCTGGTGAAATCGCCCCCGAGGGGCCTCCGCTGGCCCTAGGTTTCCCTCATTGCCGATTCACGAGGAGCACTGAGCATGAGCACCGAGACCCCGGAGTTCTCTACCGCTGATATCCGCGAGCTGGGTATCACTACCGATGCGCTCGAGGAGACCAAGCACCTCCAGCGCAACTTCGGGCGCAAGGAGATCCTGTTCTTCACGATCTGCACGCTGGTGGGTGTTGACACGATTGGCCTGCTAGCCGGTCTCGGGGCGGAGGCCTTCACCTGGAATGTCATCATCGCGGTGACCTTCTTCATCCCGAGCGCGCTGCTGTTCGCCGAGCTCGGCACGGCCTTCCCCCCAGGAGGGCGGACCGTACATCTGGGCGCGCCTGGCATTCGGCAGGCTGGCCGCCACGATCAATAACGTCCTGTACTGGGTGACCAACCCGGTGTGGTTCGGCGGAACGCTGTCCGTCGTGGCCGCGGCCACGGTCTCGGTCTTCTTCCTCAACGGCGCGGAGATGTCGAGCTTCTGGTTCTATGCCTTCACCCTGATCTTCATCTGGGTCGGCACTTTCGCCGCCATCCTGTCCTTCAGGGTCGGCAAGTGGATCCCCATCCTGGGCGCCTACGCTCGTTTCGTCCTGCTCGGGTTCTTCACGTTCTCGACGATCGTCTTCGCCTTCCAGAACGGCGTCAACGGAGTCGGCTTCGGTGACTTCGCGGTGACCAAGGCAGGTCTCGTCGGGCTCGCGGGACTGATCATGTTCGGCTACGTCGGATTCGAGCTGCCGAACACGGCCGGTGACGAGATGAAGAACCCGAAGAAGGACGTGCCCTTCTCGATCGGTCGCTCGGCGATTGCCGCGATCCTGATGTACAGCATCCCCGTGCTCTGCGTGATCGTGATCCTCCCGGCCGATCAGATCTCCGGCCTTGACGGTTTCATCTCCGCGATGAAGTCGGTGTTCACCGTGTACGGCGGCGAGATTGCCGCTGATGGCAGCAGCACGCTCACCGGTCTCGGTGCCTTCATCGGGGCGGCCTGCGCCATCCTCTTCATCCTGTGCCTGCTCTCCAGCGGCGTCGCCTGGATCATGGGCTCCGACCGTGCGCTGGCCGTGTCGGGCTACGACGGCGCGGCGCCGCGCTGGCTCGGCAAGATCTCGGCCAAGCACGGCACCCCCGTGCGCGTGAACGTCGTCTCGGGCATCTTGTCGACGGTTGTCCTGGTGGCCGCTCGCACGATCAGCGATGGCAATGCGTCCAAGTACTTCCTCGTGATCTTGAGCATCGCTATCTCCACGACCCTGATCTCCTACCTGGCGGTGTTCCCGGCACTCTGGCGCCTGCGGGTGACGCACCCCGATCATCCGCGCCCTTACCGGGCGCCGTGGGCACCCTTCCTGTCGATCCTGCTCACCGGCTGGATTCTCTTCGCGACGGTTGAGTTGCTCTTCCCCGGCCTAGGCGATGGTTGGTTCTCCGACGACTACCGCCCCGATGGCTGGGAGGAGTCCGAGAAATGGGCCTACACGCTCACGGGGCTCATTCCGCTGCTGGCCTTCATCCTGCTCGGCGTGATCTTCTACGCGGTCAGCGGCAAGACCCGCAGGAACCTGGCGGCGGCGAATCTGGTGAGCAAGTAGCTCGCTCGACACCACTGCATGTCGTTCATGCCCTCGGCCATGAGGCCGGGGGCATGAGCTTTGTCAGGGCAATGTCAGGCCTGAAGATTCCTGGCGCGTTTTGCGGCACAAGCCCGGAAAGGGGAGTAGAACAGGAAGTGACCAGGTCCACCTGGCCGTGATTCGTTCTCATCGCTAAGCGTGAAGGAGCGCAACATGTCACAGCAGTCCACAGGTCCGAGCCGTCTGAGCCGCACCGCTGCAAAGAAGGTTCCCCACCGTTCGTCAGACCGCCTCTTCGCGGCCAAGGCCTCGGCCAAGACAATGTGCGAAGACCTCATCCATGATGTGCGAAGGTCAGGCATCCACGAGGCCATGCGCATCGACTTCCTCGATGCGATTGAACAGGTCCAGCACCGCCTTCACGACATCTCGCCCGATGTTCCTCACGCAGCTTCTCTGGTTCGCGACTTCACCAAGGAGATCTCGCATCTCCAGGTCGCGCACACGTGGGTTTCAGCCGCCGAGCGTGTACTCGGTCGCCTAGGTGCCAATGGCCCCAGGGGAATGCGTGACGCCCTCGTGGAATCCCAGGATTCCGTGATGTGGTGCGTGCGCGCCGGACACTGGGACGGCCAGATGACCTCGGCGGTTACTGGTCTCGAAGCATGCGTCAAGGAGGCAGAGGTGCACGCGGCTCGCGTCGCGAGTTAGCCTGCGCGAATGCGCTTTCGGATCCCGCTCGTCGCCTCGTCCACCCTGATCGTCGGATTCGCGGTGGCCCGGGCGACGGGCGTGGTCTGGCTCGGAGGCATCGTGCTCGTCATCGGCGGACTCTGGTGTGCCTGGCAGTGGAAGCGCACCCTCGGCGTCGTTCCCGCACTGCTCGGCGTTCTCGTTTTCTTCGCCGCCTTCGTGCTCTCGCATCCCTTCGCTCGGGTCGTGGGGGCGTGGCCGGCGACGATCATCATGGCGATTGCGGCCGGTGGCCTGGCCTGCGCGATCGAGGCGCGTGCCGCTCGACGACTTGATCATTAGGGCACGAACGACTGCCTCATTCGGTGTAGCCTTCCTGCACATCGATCTGGAGGGCACATGACCACCAATGGCGCGCTGACCGACTGGGCCACCCTGGCCGGTCGGCTCGATACCCCGACCGAATTGCTCATCGACGGTCAGTGGGTGCCGGCTACCGACGGCACGCGTCTCGATGTGGTCAGTCCGATCGATGGTGCCGTGATCCGGTCCATTGCCCTAGGTTCCGCGGCCGACATCGATAGGGCGGTCATCAACGGTCGCGCGGCATTCGAGGACGGCCGCTGGTCGCGCACCGCACCGGCGGCTCGCAAGGCCGTGCTCATCGCCTGGGCTGATCTGATCGCCGCTCACCGCGAGGAGCTCGCGGTGCTGCAGACCCTGGAGATGGGCAAGCCTGCCCATGAGTCCTGGACAATCGATCTTCGCTCGGTCGCGAACACGATTCGCTGGAATGGCGAGGCCATCGACAAGATCCTCGACGAGATTCCGCACACCGAGCCCCACTCACTTGCGCTGATCACGCGCGAGCCGGCCGGCGTGGTCGGCGCAATCGTTCCCTGGAACTTCCCGCTCGTCATGGCGGCCTGGAAGCTTGCCCCCGCGCTCGCGGCCGGCTGCTCGGTCGTGCTCAAGCCCGCGGAGCAGTCACCCCTGTCGGCACTGCTGCTCGCGAAACTGGCCCTGGAGGCTGGAATTCCACCCGGGGTGCTCAATGTCGTCAATGGGCTCGGCTCGGATGCAGGTGCCGCACTGGCGGCACATCGCGATGTCGACGTTCTCGCGTTCACCGGCTCGACCGCCGTCGGACGATCGATCATGGCGGCCTCGGCCTCATCGAATCTCAAGCGCGTCTGGCTCGAGCTCGGCGGCAAGAGCGCCAACATCATCTTCCCCGATGCGGATGTGGAGAAGGCTGCCGATACCGCCGCCTGGTCGATCTTCTTCAATCAGGGCGAGATGTGCACGGCAGGCTCTCGTCTTCTGGTGCACGAGAGCCTGCACGATGAAGTCGTGCAGCGGGTGCTCGCGATCGCCGAGACGATGCAGCCCGCCAATCCGCTCACCGCAGGTGCTCCGGCCGGCGCCCTGGTCAATGCCACTCATCTCGGCCGCGTGCACGGGATGGTGGAGCAGGCGAAGGGTGAAGGCTCGCGGCTGATCGTCGGCGGTGCCCCTGCACTGGTCGAGTCAGGCGGCTCCTACTACCCGCCCACCGTGTTCGATCAGGTCTCCCCGGACGGTTACATCGCGCAGAACGAGGTATTCGGCCCGGTCCTGGCCATCAGTACCTTCTCGACCGAGGAAGAGGCCATCCGGATCGCCAACTCGACCGACTACGGCCTCGCCTCCGGAGTCTGGACGAATGACCTCTCCAGAGCGCATCGCGTCTCGCGCGCTCTCAAGGTCGGCGTGTGCTGGGTGAACTGCTACGAGGAGGGTGACATGACCTTCCCCTTCGGCGGAGTGAAGATGTCCGGCTTCGGCCGCGATAAGAGCCTGCACGCCCTCGACAAGTTCATGGACATGAAGTCGACCTGGATTCAGCTCTGAATTCGCCCGGTTATCGGGCGATTCAGGGCGGTTTTGCCCTCACGAAAAGCCGACGTACAGTAGTGAGGTAGTCGGCACTGCCGTGGAGCGTACGTGTGGAATCAAGTGAAGTTTCGTGTGGCCGTGGGCACTGCCCTCGCCGTTGCCCTTTCTGCCACCCTCCTCGCCGCTCCGGCCCGAGCACAGTCCCCGTTCCCCGACGCCCCGACCGTCACCGCCGTGACCCCGGCGGCCACCGGCACTCTGGTCGTCACGTACGCGATCCCCGCAACTGACGGTGGCAGCCCGATCACCTCGTACCAGGCCTCAGTCGACGGCGGTGCCAACTGGCCCACCTGCACCGATGCGCCCGGAACGTGCACCCTGCTCAACCTGACCAACGGCACCGCCTACTCCGTGCAAATCCGCGCAGTCAATGCAGCCGGTCCGGGCGCGGCGAGCGCCGCAGTCACTGGTACGCCCGTTGCCCCGGCCGGCCCTGATCCCGACAAGCCGGCCACGCTGCCCAAGCCGCGGGTGTGGGCCACGGCAACCTTCACCGCCGCCGGCAATGACCTCGGCTCGTCCGTGAAGTCAACCGATCGCCTCGGCGTCGGCACGCTCCCGAAGCTCACCTTCAACCGGGCGATCCCCGGCAAGGCCGTTGTCGAACGTCACCTAACCGTCAAGACCACTGACACATTGGGCCGTGCATACGTAGTGCCCGGTTCCTGGGGTTGGCTCGATGACCGCACCGTGATGTTCCGTCCGAAGTCCTGGTGGCCCGGCAACGCGCGCATCGACATCGTGTCGACCCTCGGCAAGGCGGTGTTGGGCAAGACCGGTTCGACCTATGTCATCGGTTCACCCAGCCTGGAGACCACCTACACGTTCTCTACTGCACGTCGGATGATCATCAAGGTCGATGGCAAGACACACCTGATGAAGGTCTACGTCGAGGGCCGAAAGGTCAAGACCTTCCCGATCTCCCTGGGTCAGAGGGAGTGGGAGACCCGAAACGGGGTCAAGGTCATCAGCACCCGCAAGGAGCCCACGCACACCTACACCAGCGTCTCCTTGAATCTCACGAGAGCGGACGACACCACCAATCCAGAGTTCTACGAGCTCAAGGACATCCCCTGGAATACGCGCCTGACGCCCACGGGCGAGTTCATGCACGCGGCACCGTGGGCACTCGGACGACTGGGCAAGTGGAACGGCTCGCACGGCTGCACCAACATGCGCGTCGAGGATGCCAAGTGGATCTACGACAAGACCATTCCGGGCGATGTGTCGATCTACACGAATACCGGCGGCGATGTCGTCGAACCGGGCAACGGTCCGGGTGGGCTCTGGAACATCCCATGGGCTAAGTGGCTGAAGAAGTCAGCCCTGCGCAGTGTCACCGGCTCGGTCGACACCACCGCACCCGTGCCTGTCCCCGTCGCTGACGGCGCCGCAAGCGCCTGACGCGATAGCGTGCGAGCATGCGCCTGCTCCACACTTCCGACTGGCATCTGGGGCGCACCCTCCATGGCGTGTCGCTGATCGACGCTCAGCGCGACGCAGTTGACCTACTCGTCCGCGAGGCCATCGGTCGCAAGGCTGATCTCCTCATCGTCGCCGGTGATGTCTTCGACAGGGCCGTGCCGCCGATCGAGGCGCTGAGAATCCTCAACGATGCGGTATCGCGCCTGAGCGAGGCTGCGATCGCCGTCATCATCATCGCCGGAAATCACGACAGTGGCGAGAGGCTGTCGACGTACTCCAGCGTGCTGCGCGAGGGAGTCTGGGTCGTCGGTGACACTCATGCGATAGCGAGTCCGATCGTGATCAAGGACGAGTTCGGTGAGGTGCTCGTGTATGCCCTGCCATTCCTCGACCCCGATCTCGTCCGCCATGAACTCGGCACCGATGAGCCGCTCGACCGCAGTCACGATGCCGTGATGACTCGTGCACTCGACATGATCGCGGCTGATCGTGCCTCGCGCGGCAATCCGCGCAGTGTCGCAATCGGACACGCCTTCGTCGTCGCCGGCGATGCCCCCGAAGTCAGCGAAAGCGAGCGTGATCTCTCGATCGGGGGAGTGCAGTCCATTCCCGTCTCCCGATTCGCCGAGACCTTCGACTACGTGGCCTTGGGGCACCTCCATCGTCCCCAGGAAGTGGGCAGTGACACCGTGCGCTACAGCGGCTCCCTGCTCCGCTACTCCTTCTCCGAAGCCGGACACGGCAAGTCATTTCTCGTCGTCGATCTGGGAGCCCCGGGCGCCGGCGTCGAGGTGGAGCAGGTCGAGATTCCCCAGCCCCGGCCGATGAGTCGGCTTCGGGGATCCATGGACGAACTTCTCTCGGATGCGCATCTCGAGGCACGCGACCATTTCGTCGAACTCGTCGTCACCGAGGAGGCCTATCCGGAGCGCATGCATGCACGGCTCGACGCGGTATTCCCCTATGCGTTGCGCAAGGAATTCGAGTCCACGCGCCGAGCCGAGCACGGAGTCTCCCGTGGTGACGCGCGAGGCCGCGATCCGATAGATGTCATCCAGGATTTCCTCCGGGCAACCGGCGTCGCTGTCGATGATGATGCCGAGATTGCGCTCATTCGGCAGGTGTACGAGCGCGTGCGCGAGGCGCGATGAGGATTCACGCTCTGAGGTTCGCGGCACTCGGTCCCTTCCCGGGCGAGGAGATCGTCGACTTCGATGCGCTGGGCCCGAGCGCACTGTTCCTGATCGACGGTCCGACAGGAGCCGGCAAGTCGACTGTCATCGACGCGATCGTCTTTGCGCTCTTCGGTGACGTCGCGGGGGAGTCCTCCGACAAGGAACGCCTGAGATCTGCCTTTGCCTCTCCCGAGGTCGAGTCATTCGCGGAGCTCGATTTCTCCACGGATGCCGGGCGCTTCCTCGTCCGCCGCACACCGGCCTACGAGCGGGCCAAGAAGCGGGGCACGGGCACGACCGCGGAGTCAGCCACCGTGCAGATCTGGCGGTCCGTGGGCGATTCGACCTGGGAGCCGCTGAGCGGGCGCCATGCCGAGGCCGATGCGGAGATCATCCGTGCGGTGGGTCTCAGTCGCACCCAGTTCCTGCAGACGGTCGTGCTGCCCCAGGGCGAGTTCGCCACGTTCCTGCGCTCCGAGAGCGCCGATCGACTCCCCATTCTTGAACGCATCTTCGCCACCGAGGTCTACAGCCGTATCCAGTCGGCCTTCGACGACGAACGGCGCACGGCACTGCGTGCCCGCGAGCAGGCCCTGCTCGATCTCACGAGCGCTCGGGACGTGCTTCGCGGCCAGCTGGAGGGCAGTTCGATCTCGATCGAGATCGACCACGATCCGGCGACCTGGCCCGAGCAGCGGGATCACCTGCTGGCGCAACTGCGCGAACAGTCAGAGAGCCGGGCCGCCGCTACCGCGGAAGCCGAGGGCATCCTGGCCGAGGCAACCGCGCGCATGGACGCGCTGGTGGCAGCCGAGCAAGCAGCCAAGGCTGAAGCCCTGGCGCGAACCCGACTCGACCAGGCTGACTCGCGGGTTGCGGACCTTGAGGCTGCACTGCGTTTCTCCGGTGATGCTGCCACGCTCGATGAGGTGCTCTCCGGCCTTGAGGCGGAGATCGTGGCCTGCGCGGCGGAAGCAGCCACGGAGACCAGTCTTCCCGGTCTCGAGCGGCAGGCAGAGGTCGCGAGCCGGCGCATCCAGGAGCTGACGCAGTCGACTGACGAGCTCGGCCGAGACCGGGACTCGGTCATCCCCGCCCGAATGGCCGCCTTCGTGGCCGGCCTGCGTCAGGAGGTTGCCTCGGTCGAGAGCGCGGTACACGAGCGACAGCGTCACCTGAGCGAACTGCGCACGGCGAGGCTTCTCGGACTTTCGGGTGAGATCGCACGAGATCTCGTCGACGGAGACCCCTGCCCTGTCTGCGGCTCCGTCGAGCATCCTGCACCGGCTCCACTTCATCCCGATCACGTGAGCGCCGAGATCGTCGCGGAGGGTGAGGCGGAACTCGCGGTTTCGCGTGCCGAACTCGAATCCTTGCGCACGAGCGTGGCGGTTCTCGAGGCATCGACGCCGGCTGCCGAGGTCGTTGCAGAGCCTGTGCAGGAGACCCGGGCCTCAATGATCGATTCGCTCGAGCGCGACATCGAGGCTCTTGCCGGGATCAGCGCGCGAATTGACGAGTTCCGCAGTCAGATTGCGGCATCCGAGAGCACTCTTCGTGATCTGGAGAAGCGGATCATCGAGGCGCGCACGGCGATCGCGCGAGCACGCGGCGAGTACGACAGTGTCGCGAGCCGTGTCGGGGCAGTGCGGGACCGCCGCGACGCATTCGCCGAGTTGCGGGGAGCGCGTGCCCTGCAGGAGCAGGCACGAGAACAGCTCGAGGCGCTGGCCGAGACGCATACAGATCCCGCGCCCGACGAGACGGAGCTCGCCGCGGCGAGGCTCGGCCGTGAGGATGCGGGGCTCGGTGCTCGTCGTGCAGCGTCGGCATCGAGCGCAGCCGCCCGCCTTCTCGACGTGGTCGGTGGCCTGTGCGCGAGCGTCGATGCAGCCCAGGAGTCACACGAGACTGTCGTACGTGACTCCGATCCGGCGATTCGCCTGGCCCAGGCGCTCACCGGAACCGGCGGCCAGTCGCTGAGCGCGTATGTCGTGCAGCGCGCCTTCGACGAGGTGGTCGAAGCGGCGAACGCTCGCCTGTCCGCGATGCTCGGCGGTCATTTCCGACTGATCACCACCCAGGAGCGCACCGGCACCCGGCGAACCGGTCTCGGTCTAGGACTCAAGGTGCGCGACCTGCGCACCGATACCGAACGACGCACCAGCACCCTGTCGGGCGGCGAGACCTTCTGCGCATCGCTGGCACTCGCCCTCGGGCTGGCCGACTCCGTGCGCGCCCACGCAGGGGGAGTCGAGATCGGCATGCTCTTCATTGACGAGGGATTCGGTGCGCTGGATGCCGACCGGCTCGGCGACGTGATGGCCGAACTTCTCCGATTGAAGGCCGATGGACGCACGGTCGGGGTCATCAGCCACGTGACCGAGATGAAGAGGGCCATCCCCGAGCGAGTCGACGTGCTGCCCGGCGCGTCGGGCAGCACGCTGAGCGTGCGCTGGATGGGCTGACCGCGGGTTTCCCGAGGCGTCAGACTGCCTAGGCCTCGAATGGCAGGATGGTCGTCATGAACGAGAGCACGCGTGGACTCCTCAGCACCGTGATCGGACGCCTCGGCCCTGATCTCTCCCTGGCGGAGCGCTCGGCGCTTTTCGCTGCGGCTGCCTCGGTCGGGCCGTCCTTCGAGCCCGGCCTGCAGCCGCGTCGCACGATCGACCAGGCAATCGCCACGGGCCTGATCTCGGCCACCACGCTTTCTGCCGTGACTGCCACCCAGTCGGTCATCGAGTCGCTCGGGCGCACTATTGCCCGTGGTCGCACGAATTCTGGGTCCTCGGCGGCCCGCCTGGCCTTCGCTGTCGGCACCAACACGCTGATCGGTGCAGCGGCCGAGGGCCTCGCCCGCGCGATTCCGCCGCGCGACGACGAACGGCCGCGTCGCGGCCTCCTGCGCGTGGCGGCCAATCGCACGGCCCGTGTCGCGGCGGTCGGAGCCGGTCTCTCTGCCGTGATCGGCACGCTCGACATCATCGCCGAGGCTCGACCGGGCACTGCGTGGCTCAAGCGAGTCCCGCTCGCGCTGCCGGCCGGTAC
>JBJSWO010000026.1:0-3360 GCA_046085905.1 Actinomycetes bacterium
GCCTCCTGCGCCATCCCGGGCTGGTTTGCCCCGGTGCGCATCGGCGCGCATACCTACGTCGACGGCGGAACGATCTCCGCGACATCGATCGATGTCGTGTCGTACGCGGCACTCGACGAGGTGTACGTCGTGGCGCCGATGGTCTCCTTCGAGCAGGATCACCCCACGACCGTCGCCGCGAGGCTCGAGCGCAAGTGGCGCGACCAGGTGACGAAAGCCGCGATCGCCGAGGTGGCCGAAGTCGAGAAGACCGGCGCGCGGGTGTATCTCGTCGGCCCGGGCCCGGAGGATCTCGAGGCCATGGGCGGGAATCTCATGGACGCCACGCGTCTGGACAACGTGCTGGAAGTCTCGCTGCGCACGAGTGCCGCAGTCTGGGATGACCTACTCGACTAGCGAGGCGTTCGATCTGCCTGCTTGCTCAGTTCTCGGTGAGCCACTGAGCGCCGAGCCTGTTCTCCTTGGCCAGGTACTTCTCGGTGGTTTCCTTGGCCAGTTGCTCGACCTTGCCACCCACGAACGGGATGCTGGCCTTGAAGGTGCCGGCCACGGTGATCTGCGTGCCCTCGCCCGAGGGCGCCAGGCTCATGGTGCCGCTGAACGAGATCGGCGCCGAGAACTCGACCTTGACCGGGACGGTCGCGGTGCCGGCAGTGCTGAGTGCGGGCCAGGACTGCGTCTCGGTCACGGTGAGGGTCTCGCCGATCATCTTCGCGGCGAATGACGGCACGTTGGCCGGCAGCACGCGCGAGCTGAGCACGGTGCAGGAGCCATCACCACCGGTGGTGACCGACGAGGTCGAGCTGATCGCCCCGGTGTTCTCGGCGCGGAATGTTACGAACTTTTCGTCGGTCAGCATTGCGTGCACGCGCTCCGGGGAGGCCGTATACGTTTGCATGACAGTGAAGTCTGTGCCCATGGCCCCATCCTCTCCTATTGCGGCTAGCGTAGAGAGCGACGCGCACAACGGCGTGCGCAATGTGATGAGGCAGACGTGGTCGAGGCACTTGCTCCATACCTTCGCGATGTCGTGTCCGCGGTCACCGACCCGGCTCTTCGCGACACCACTCGACGGTTCTACCGCTTCGTAGCCGAGGATGACCTTCGCGAGATTTCCCCCGCTCGGGTCGTCGATCAGGTTCGAGAATTCCTTGATCTTGCGCGAGTGCGGGCACCCGGCCAGGTCATCGTCTGCGTCCTGCCGCAGGCCGGTGACTCCGGCGCGGTGGTCTGCGTGATCACTGATGACATGCCGTTCCTCGTGGACTCCGTGACGAATGAGCTCGTGCGCGAGGGACGGTCCATTCATCGTGTCGTGCATCCGCAGTTTGCCGTGAAGCGTGATGACCGCGGAGATCTCCTCGAGGTGCTCGATCTCGACGTCGACGATCCCGCACCCGCAGGCACTCTCGCCGAGTCGTGGATGCGCATCGAACTGGAGCCCGATCTCGTCACCCCACCGGATTCGGAGATCGCCGAGAATGTCCATCGAGTGCTCGGTGATGTGCGAGCGGCCGTCGAGGACTGGCCGTCCATGTGCGCGCAGGCACTGGCGATCGCGACCCGGCTCTCCGCCGAGCCCCCTGCGGGCATCGCGCCGATCGACGTCATCGAGGGCGCTGACCTGCTGCGGTGGCTCACCGACGAGCACTTCACCTTCCTCGGCTACCGCGAGTACTCACTGGTCTCGTGGGCCGGTCAGGACGTCCTCGAGCCGGTAGCCGGCTCCGGGCTGGGGATCCTGCGTATCGATTCGCTGTCAGACTCGTCGTCTGCCTCGGCCAGCTTCGCGGCCATGCCCCCTGCCGTTCGGGCCAAGGCTCGCGAGCCGCATCTGCTCGTGCTCACGAAGGCAAACTCCCGGTCCACGGTGCACCGCCCGGGCTACCTCGACTATGTCGGTGTCAAGAGATTCGACGAGAGTGGCAAGGTCATCGGCGAGTACCGCTTCCTCGGACTCTTCACCGCAGCCGCATACAACGAGAGCGTGTCCCAGGTGCCGGTGCTCCGCCATCGAGTCGCGGAGATCATGGAGTCGCTTGAGCTCGTGCCGGGCTCTCACAGCGCTAAGGATCTCCTGGCCTTCCTCGAGACGTATCCGCGCGATGAGCTCTTCCAGGCGCACACGTGGCAGTTGCTGGCCATCGCCGGCTCGGTGCTGCACCTCCAGGAGCGCCGGCAGACGAAGGCTTACCTGCGTTCCGACGACTACGGCCGCTTCGTCTCGGCACTGGTCTACCTGCCCCGTGACCGCTACAACAGCGCGACTCGCAAACGCATCGAATCCATCCTTATGAGCGTCTTCGGCGGGGTCTCCGTCGACTACACGGCTCTCGTCACCGAGTCGGTGCTCTCACGGCTGCACTATGTCATCCACGTCGATCCCGCCGTAGGAATCCCCGAGGTCGACCATGCCGCACTCGAGGCCGAGCTGGCCGAGGCAGTGCGCAGCTGGGAGGACCGATTCGCCGACGACCTCGTTGCCGCGGTCGGCGAGGACGAGGCTGCGCGCTACGTGCGCATGTACGGAGGCGCGTTCACCGAGAGTTACAAGGAGGACTTCACCTCCGAGACGGCCGTCGACGACGTGCGTATCCTCGAGGCACTCGAGCCGGGCGAGCTTCATGTCGACTTCTACGGCCACGATGACCGCCGCTTCAAGGTGCTGCGCATCGGATCGGCCATGTCACTCTCGCGACTGCTCCCGATCCTGCAGCGCATGGGAGTCGAGGTTCTCGACGAGTATCCGTACGAGATCCGTCGCGCTGACGGTCAGGAGGCCTGGGTCCTCGACTTCGGGCTGGCCCTGCCGACCGGCGAGCTGATCGATGAGCACGGCCTGGGCGAGCGCTTCGAGGAGGGCTTCCGGGCTGCCTGGCACGGCGAGTGCGAGGTCGACGACTTCAATGCCCTCATCGTGCGCGCTGGACTCAGCTGGAAGCAGTCGGCGCTCATCCGTGCCTACGCGCGCTACATGCGCCAGATCGGCACGACATTCGGCCAGGACTACATCGAGCAGGTGGTGTCGGTGAACGCCTCGATCACCGTCCTGCTGGTGAAGCTGTTCGAGACGCAGTTCGCTCAGGACGTTCCCGAGCGCTCGGTGAATGCGGAGGCCCTCGTCTTCGAAATCGAGAGCCGGCTCGATGCCGTGCTGAGCCTTGATCATGACCGCATCCTGCGCACCATGCTCGGTCTTATCCGCGCGACCCTGCGCACCAGTTACTTCCTGCCCGCACGCGAGCGCAGGGCACTGGCATTCAAGTTCGACCCATCGATGATCACTGACCTTCCCCTGCCTCGCCCGAAGTTCGAGATCTGGGTGTACTCGCCCCGAGTCGAGGGCGTGCATCTGCGCTT
>JBJSWO010000027.1:0-2635 GCA_046085905.1 Actinomycetes bacterium
GCCCTGGCACCCCGCCCCTCCGTAGTCTTGCTCGACGAGCCCTTCAGTGCCCTCGACGTTGACCTCCGCCAACGCCTGGCTCACGAGGTCGCCGAGCTTCTGCGCGCCCGGGGAGTGGCGGCGGTTCACGTCACCCATGACCCCGCGGAAGCCTCGGCAATCGCCGATCACGTGCTGCGTTTCGACGCCATCTGCCGATGAAGTAACTGGCAGGCGCAGGGCATCTCTGGGAGCCTGTGCGCATGAGCGCACCGGTTTCCTCGCCCAGCACCCATTCACGCGTCCGCACGGGCCGTATCGCCGTCTGGATCGCGATCGCCGTCGCGGTCGCCTGGCTGGTCATCGGCAGCGTCGCCGGGCCGCTTGCCGGAAAGCTCAGCGAGGTCCAGAAGAACGACAACGCCTCCTTCCTGCCGGCCTCAGCCGAGTCGACCCTGGTGGCCGATGAGCAGGCGAAGTTCTCCGAGACGACAACGATTCCGGCACTGATCGTCGTCACGCGCCCGGATGGGGCGAAGCTCGACGGGGCCGACATGGCCGCGATCGGCGCGTTCATCGAGCAGGCACCCGCGATCCCGATCGAGACGGGCAAGACGCTCGCGGATTTTGCCGACGTGAAGGCCATCGCGCCGATTCCCTCGCAGGACGGCATGGCAGTACTCATCTCGATCCCGCTCGACAGCGATGCGGCGGCAGACAAGCTCGCTGACGGCGAGCCGGCGATCGGCGGCATCACCGATGCGCTTCGCGAGGCAGTCAAGGCCTATCCGCAGCTGCAGATGAACGTTGCCGGCCCCGCCGGAATCCTTGCCGACCTGTTCAAGGTCTTCGGCGCAATCGACACGACCCTGCTGGGCGCAACTGCTCTCGTCGTCGCATTGATCCTGATCTTCGTCTACCGGAGCCCCTTCCTCTGGCTGATCCCGCTCGTGGCAGCCGGCATGGCACTTTCCGTCGCCAGTGCGATCGTCTACGCGCTCGCGAAGAACGACGTCCTGGTTCTCAATGGCCAGAGCCAGGGAATTCTCACCGTGCTCGTGTTCGGCGCGGGCACTGACTACGCACTCCTGCTCGTCGCCCGCTATCGCGAGGAGCTTCACCACTTCGAGTTACATACCGATGCGATGAAGGCGTCGCTGCGCGGTGTCGTCGAGCCGATCGTCGCCAGTGCGGCCACCGTGGTGATCGGTCTACTCTGCCTGCTGCTGAGCGAGCTGAACTCCAATCGCTCGATCGGTCCGGTCGGCGCAGCCGGCATCTTCGGCGCACTCGTGGTGATGCTGACCTTCCTGCCAGCACTGCTCATCATCCCGAGCGTGGTGCTGCCGATCCTGGCGTTCCTTGTGCCGACGGTCATCGGTCTTGCGCTCAGCCTCGTCAGCGATATCTCCGTGGGCCCCTTCGCCGCGATCGGCGGAGTTCTTGCGGTTATCACGATCATCGCGTGGATCTTCTTCGGCATCATGCGCATCGCACGCCCGACCTGGGGACCCTTCTCGCGCACCCGCTTTCCCGCGGGCCGCTGGGCCTTCTGGCCGCGCACGCCCAAGGTCGGCGGCGCGGATGAGCGACTCTCGGGCGCCTGGTCGAAGGTCGCCAATGGCGTCGGGCGTCGTCCGCGACTCACGTGGGTGGTGACAGCGCTTCTCATGGTGGTGCTCGCCGGCTTCTCCATGACGCTCAAGGCCGACGGCATCTCGACAACCGAGGCATTCATCGACAAGACGGATTCGGTCACCGGCCAGGAGATCCTCTCCGAGCACTTCGCCGGTGGCCTCGGAACTCCGGCCATCATCATCACGAATGAGGCGAGCGTCGATGCGGTCACCGCAGCGGCACAGGGCACCCCGGGAATCGCCGCCGTCACCCCTGCTCCGACCTCGACAGTGGACGGGCGAGTGCAGCTCTACGCGACCCTGGCGGTTCCTGCCGATGGGCCGGAGGGCGAGGACGTCGTCTCCGCGCTTCGCGAGAACGTGCATGCGGTGACCGGAGCCGATGCCCTCGTCGGCGGCCAGACCGCGTCGCAGCTCGATGTCGATGAGGCCTCGCGGCACGACCAGCGAGTGATCATCCCCGTGGTGCTCGCAGTCATCTTCCTGATCCTGCTGATCCTGCTGAGGTCGATCGTCGCGCCGATCCTGCTGATCACGACCGTCGTGCTCTCGTTCTTCGCGACCCTGGGCGTCTGCGCACTCGTGTTCGATCACGTCTTCGGGTTCGCCGGGGCCGACACGTCGTTCCCGCTGTTCGCCTTCGTCTTCCTCGTCGCTCTCGGCGTCGACTACAACATCTTCCTGATGACACGCGTCAAGGAGGAGTCGGCTCGCATCGGAACCCGACCCGGAATCCTGCGCGGCCTGACGGTCACCGGCGGAGTCATCACCTCGGCGGGCATCGTGCTCGTCGCCACCTTCCTGGTGCTCGGCGTGCTTCCCCTCGTGTTCCTGCGAGAGATCGGATTCGCTGTCGCGATCGGCGTCATCCTCGACACCTTCATCATCCGGTCGACGCTCGTGCCCGCACTGGCCTACGACATCGGCCGGAAGATCTGGTGGCCCGGCAAGCTGGCTAAGCAGCCAGAAGTAGCCCGGCAGCCTGCATCGGACCCTGCGGAGCATCCTCAGGAGCTTGC
>JBJSWO010000028.1:0-4085 GCA_046085905.1 Actinomycetes bacterium
ACCCATGACTCAGTCGATCCGCACAACGGCAAGTGCGTGCGCGCCACGGCGGGGTCCCTCTTCCATATCCCGATTGCCACCGGCGCTGACGCGGCACGGATCTCGTCACTCGCGCGGGGTGCAGGGCTGCTGCTCGCCGCCACTGCAGCAGACGGCGAGATCGACCTGTACGACCTCGTCTCCAAGCCTCATCGACCCGCGATTGGCTGGATCCTCGGCTCGGAGGCACATGGAGTGAGCGAGGGCATGCGTGCCGTTGCCGACTGCTCGGTCAGCATTCCCATGTTCGGCGCCGCGGAGTCGCTCAACGTCGGCTCGGCCGCGGCCATCTGCCTGTATTCCGACGCGGCATCCCGACATGGGCTCGCAGGGCCGCCGATTTCACTTGCATGATGGAAGAATCGGTACATAGCGCCGGAAAGGACACCATGCCCTACACACACCTCCCGATCCTTGACGAGACCGGTTACGTCATCGTCGATTCCTATGACCAGGCTGCTGATCCGCAGGAATGGCTCGACATCGAGTACGTCGACTGGAAGTCATCAGGTGACACCCGATTCGCACCGCTGGCAAGCGCCTATGGCGATATGGAATGCAATGGATTCTGGAATCACACACCCCCGAAGACCGACAAGGACGGCGTGTGGGTCCCGAAGAACGTCGCTCTCGCGCCGATTCTCACGCGACGCGCACAGGAGGTCGGAGCCAACATCGGTCGCTGCCGCGTGATCGAGCTCCAGCCGAATACCTACGCCGACGCGATCTACAACCTTCACCGTGACGACAACAATCGCCTCAATCCCGAGGGAACCGGCTGGATCGTGCGCGCATTCTTCAACCTGACCGACAATCCCGACTCGGTGATGATCCTGCGCGAGGACAAGGACGATCCGAGCACCGAGACGCGCATTCCGCTGCCCGCGGGTGCCCAGGTCGTTCTCGATACGCAGCGGCTTTACCACGCCGTATGGCACCCCGGAGACGAGCCGCGCTACTGCCTGATCACGTCCTACGAGTCAGGTCCCGAACTCGATGCATGGATGTCTGCCCGGCATCCGGTAGCGCGCATCACATCCGCTCCGCTCGATCCCGCGTTCGCTGAGGCCGCCTATGCCGCGGCCCAGGCCAAGCGCGATGCGCGCGCGGCTGCACTGGCCGCGCAGGGAGCTGATCCGACCTTCGGCGACGGCACCCTGACAGCCGGGGCAATGGACGAGTACGAGTCGGCAGCCGAGGTTCTGTCGGAGGCCTAGTCCTTACTGCACGATCTTCGCAGGTGCGCGGGTGCATCGTCCTGCCTGCGCGCCCATCTGGGAGACTAGAGATCCGCTCTAGGCTCGAAGGCCTGGGCATTCGCACGAATCGACAGGAGACCGCGTGACTTCGTCCACGGTGCCGTATGACGCCGTCCTCGATGAACTTGAGGCAGAGGCCATCCATATCTACCGCGAGACCGCTGCGGCCTTCCGGAACCCGGTCCTGCTCTACAGCATCGGCAAGGATTCCTCCGTGCTTCTGCACCTGGCGCAGAAGGCGTTCGCTCCTGCCACGATTCCCTTCCCGGTCATGCACATCGACACGGGCTGGAAGTTCCGCGAGATGATCGAATTCCGCGATCGTCGGGCCGCTGAGCTCAATCTCGACCTGCGCATTGCCCAGAATCTCGCCGCCATCGACGAGGGCGTCACGCCTTTCACGCACGGCACCCACGAGTACACCCGACTCATGAAGACTGTCGCGCTGCGTGAGGGGCTCGACCGTTACGGCTTCGATGCGGCGGTCGGTGGTGCGCGCCGCGACGAGGAGCGCAGCCGGGCAAAGGAGCGAATCTTCAGCCTTCGCGAGCCCGGGCACCAATGGGATCCTCGCAAGCAGCGCCCTGAGTTCTGGCGCACTGCCAACACCCAGCTCGCCCCCGGTCAGTCGATGCGCGTGTTCCCGCTGTCCAACTGGACGGAGCTCGATGTCTGGAAGTACATCGAGCGCGAGAGCATTCCGATCCCGGATCTCTACTTCTCGAAGCCGCGGCCCGTCGTGCAGCGTGACGGAGCGCTGATCATGGTCGACGATGAGCGCTTCCCGCTTCGTGAGGGAGAGACACCCGAGATGCGCATGGTGCGCTTCCGCACCCTGGGCTGCTACCCGCTCACGGGTGCAGTGGACTCGAACGCTGACACCATGGAAGACCTCATCCGCGAGATGTCCGGTTCGAAGTACTCCGAGCGTTCCGGCCGTCTTATCGACGGCGAGGGCGGCTCGGAGTCCATGGAGGGCAAGAAGAAGGAAGGCTACTTCTAGTGGCAATCACACTGTCGGCCGCTCAGCTGACCCCCGTCCTGCACTTGGTCACCTGCGGTTCCGTCGACGACGGAAAGTCCACCCTGATCGGGCGTCTTCTAGCCGAGACGGGTTCCGTTCCGATCGACACCCTCGAGTACGCGCGTCGAACGCGTCGTGGCGGCTCCACCATTCCCGTGGGGGAGATCGACTACTCGCTGCTCACTGACGGACTGGAAGCCGAGCGCGAGCAGGGCATCACTATCGATGTCGCCTATCGGCACATGAACCTGCCCAATGGCCGCCGTGTTCTCGTCGCCGACTCACCGGGCCACGAGCAGTACACCCGCAACATGGCCGTGGCTGCCTCCAATGGCGATGTGGCGATCCTGATGGTCGACGCCGCACGCGGTGTTCGCGCGCAGACTCACCGCCACCTGACCATCTGCGCGCTCATGGGCGTCAAGACCATCATCGTGGCCGTCAACAAGATGGATCTCGTGGCGTATGAGCACGCGACCTACGAGGAGATCTCGGGTTCAGTGCGAGCGGCCGCGGCCCGACTCGATGTCCCCGAGATCATCACGATCCCTGTTAGTGCCTTCACGGGTGACAACATCACCGTGGCCAGCAGCAACATGCCGTGGTACCACGGTCCGACCCTGCTGGGCGCCCTCGAGGTCTGGGAACCAGTTCCTTCCGAGGCAGCAGCCACCGGCACCGAGCCCTTCCGCTTCCCGGTGCAGTTCATCGTCCGTGCCGAGGGCAATTTCCGTGGCTACGCGGGCACCGTCGTGTCCGGCTCGATCGCGCGGGGCGACTCGATCGTGATCGCCGACAGCGGTCGTCCGGCGGTTGTCGATCGCATCGTCACCTACGACCTGCACACCGAGGGTCACGTCAAAGATCTCGAGCGCGCTGAGTGGGGACAGGCGGTCACGATCACCCTCGATCGTGAGGTCGATGTCACCCGCGGCGACGTCATCACCGGCACAGCTGGTGATTCGCTGGAACCGGCAGACCGCTTCGCTGTCGACATGGTGTGGCTCGGCGAGGAACCCCTCGCCCATGGTCGCTCGTACCTCTTGATCTCCGGATCTCGCTCCGTGCCCGCCACCGTCACCAATGTCCGTCACAAGATGGACGTCGTCACCGGTCACCACGATGCCGCTCGCATTCTCGAGATGAATGACATCGGTCGAGTCGAGGTCGCTACCGACAAGCCCGTTCCCCTCGACACCTATGCGCTGTGCCGTGATACCGGCGGATTCCTTCTTGTCGATCGTGTGACCGCTGACACGGTTGCTGCCGGCATGGTGGCGCACTCGATGCGACGTTCCGCCAACGTCAAGTACCACGACTACGCCGTTGACCATGAGGCGCGCAAGCTGCTCATGGGTCACGATGCCAAGGTCGTATGGCTCACGGGTCTCTCCAGCGCCGGAAAGTCGACGATTGCCGATGCCGCGGTGCGCAAGCTGCACTCGCTCGGCGTGCACACCTACGTGCTCGACGGCGACAACGTGCGACATGGGCTGAACAAGGATCTCGGGTTCACTCCCGAGGACCGTGCCGAGAACGTGCGTCGCGTAGCCGAGGTCTCGAAGCTGATGCGTGATGCAGGCGTCGTCGTTCTCGTAGCCCTTGTCTCGCCTTTCACCGCTGACAGGCGTGCAGCGAAGGAGCTCTTCGAGCCTGGCGAGTTCCTCGAGGTCTTCGTCGACACGCCTCTTGCCGTAGCGCAGGAGCGTGACCCCAAGGGCCTGTACGCGAAGGCGGCGGCCGGGTCGCTGCCGAATATGACG
>JBJSWO010000029.1:0-5224 GCA_046085905.1 Actinomycetes bacterium
CGAGGACAAGGACTGCGAGTGGGGAGCTGCGGCCTTCGGCATGCTCGGGCTCGAGACAGCCTTCAGCATCGCCGTGAAGACCATGATCGAACCGGGGCTGCTCGACTGGAGAGGTCTCGCGGATCGCATGTCCGTGGCACCGGCTCGGATCGGCCGAGTGCGCGAGCAGGGCCATGCCCTCGAGGTCGGGGCGGTGGCGAACCTCGCCCTCGTCGATCCCTCGGCGAGGAGGGTCATCAGCTCCGAGCGCCTCGCCTCGAAGTCGCGCAACACCCCGTACGCCAGCATGGAGCTCCCGGGTGCCGTGGTACACGTTCTCTACGCCGGTCAGGTCACCGTTCGCGATGGAGCCCTCGCATGACCGCCGCGACCTCAGCCCTGTTGAATGGGTGCATGAGTCGTGTGCCCGCTGTCCTCGTCCTCGAGGACGGCCGCGTCATGCGCGGCCAGTCCTTCGGCGCGATCGGTACCGCCTACGGCGAAGCCGTGTTCTCGACCGGCATGAGCGGATACCAGGAGACCCTGACCGACCCCTCCTATCGTCGCCAGGTGGTCATCATGACCGCCCCGCACGTCGGAAACACCGGCATGAATCACGAGGATCCCGAGTCGACGCGCATCTGGGTGGCCGGCTACGTCGTGCGCGATCCCTCGCGCGTGACATCCAACTGGCGCGCCGACTCCGATCTCGAGTCTGACCTCCTCGAGCAGGGAGTCGTCGGCGTCTGCGAGATCGACACGCGCGCCTTGACCCGTCACCTGCGCGAGCGCGGAAGCATGCGGGTCGGACTCTTCAGCGGCGATGATGCCCGGGCATCCGATGCCGAGCTCGTCGCACGTGTGCAGGCCACGCCGGGCATGCAGGGTGCGAGCCTGACTGATGAAGTCACCACCGCCCAGCCCTATGTCATCGCGGCACAGGGCGAACGCAGGTTCACCGTGGCGGCGATCGATCTCGGTATCAAGTCGATGACACCCTTCCGCATGGCCGAGCGGGGCATCGAGGTGCACGTTCTCCCGGCGAGCGCCACATTCGAGCAGATCAGCGCACTGTCGCCCGACGGTGTCTTCTTCTCGAATGGTCCCGGTGACCCGGCAACGGCCACTCATGCGATTGCGGTGATGCAGTCCGTGCTCGAGGCGCGCATCCCGGTATTCGGCATCTGCTTCGGCAACCAGATCCTCGGGCGCGCCCTCGGCCTGGGCACGTACAAGTTGCGCTATGGACATCGGGGCATCAACCAGCCCGTCATGGATCTGCGCACCCGCAAGGTCGAGGTCACGGCGCACAACCATGGCTTCGCGGTCGACGCACCGCGCGATGGCGCCTTCGACACTCCCTATGGCCGTGCCGAGGTCAGCCATGTCTGCCTCAACGACGATGTCGTCGAAGGGCTGCGCCTTCTCGACCGCCCGGCATTCAGCGTTCAGTATCACCCTGAGGCAGCGGCAGGGCCGCACGACGCCTCGTATCTCTTCGATGAATTCGTGACGGCAATGGAAGCAGGCGAACATGCCCAGGCGTGAGGATCTCCGGTCGGTCATGGTGATCGGCTCCGGCCCGATCGTCATCGGCCAGGCATGCGAGTTCGACTATTCGGGCACTCAGGCTTGCCGCGTGCTGCGCGACGAAGGCCTGCGCGTGGTGCTCGTGAACTCGAACCCGGCCACGATCATGACCGACCCCGAGTTCTCCGATGCCACGTACATCGAGCCGATCACTCCCGAGTTCCTCGAGCGCATCATCGCCAAGGAGCGTCCCGATGCCCTGCTGCCGACCCTGGGCGGCCAGACCGCGCTGAACGCGGCCATCGCCCTGCACAAGAACGGCGTGCTGGCGAAGTACGACGTCGAGCTGATCGGTGCCGATGTCGATGCCATCGAGCGCGGCGAGAACCGCGAGATCTTCCGCCAGATCGTCGCCGATATCGGTGCCGAGAGTGCCCGCTCGGCCATCTGCCACTCGCTCGACGACTGCCTCGCCGCCGTCGACGACCTGAAGTACCCGGTCGTCGTGCGACCCTCGTTCACGATGGGCGGCGCCGGCTCGGGCATCGCCTACGACGAGGCCGACCTCCGCCGCATTGCCGGTGCCGGCTTGCAGGCGAGCCCCACCACCGAGGTGCTCCTCGAGGAGTCCATCATCGGCTGGAAGGAATACGAACTCGAGCTCATGCGCGATCGCCACGACAACGTGGTCGTCGTCTGCTCGATCGAGAACCTCGACCCGATGGGCGTGCACACCGGCGACTCCATCACCGTGGCACCGTCGCTGACCCTGACCGACCGTGAATTCCAGCGCATGCGCGACGTGGGAATCTCGATCATCCGCGCAGTGGGCGTCGACACCGGTGGCTGCAATATCCAGTTCGCCATCAATCCTGCCGACGGCCGGCTCATCGTGATCGAGATGAACCCGCGTGTCTCGCGTTCCTCGGCACTGGCCTCCAAGGCAACCGGCTTCCCGATCGCGAAGATTGCTGCTCGTCTTGCCATCGGCTACACGCTCGACGAGATCCCGAACGACATCACCGAGCAGACGCCGGCATCCTTCGAGCCGACCCTCGACTACATCGTCGTGAAGGTGCCGCGTTTCGCCTTCGAGAAGTTCCCGCAGGCCGATCCCGTGCTCACCACGACGATGAAGAGCGTCGGCGAGGCCATGGCCATCGGGCGAAACTTCACCGAGGCTCTCCAGAAGGCCCTCCGCTCTCTCGAGAGGCCCGAAGCAGTCTTCAGCTGGAGCGCAGAGCCTGTCGACGTCGACGACCTTCTCGTGCGCATGCGCAAGCCGCATGACGGACGCCTCTCATTGGTCCAGCAGGCACTGGCCAATGGGGCTACCGCCGAGCAGGTGCACGAGGCCACGAAGATCGATCCGTGGTTCCTCGACCAGATCTCCCTGATCAACGAGGTCGCTGCCGAGGTTCGCGCCGCTGACAGTCTCACCTCTGAGGTCATCCGCCGCGCGAAGAGGCATGGCTTCTCCGATCGCCAGCTGGGCCAGTTGCGCGGTCTCGCCGAGGCAGAGGTGCGCGACATCCGCCACTCGCTGGGCGTGCGTCCGGTCTACAAGACCGTCGACACGTGCGCTGCCGAGTTCGCGGCGCAGACTCCGTACCACTACTCCACGTACGACGAGGAGACCGAGGTCGTTCCCACTGATCGCGACAAGGTGATCATCCTGGGCTCGGGGCCGAACCGCATCGGGCAGGGCATTGAGTTCGACTACTCGTGCGTGCATGCCGCGCTGACCCTTCGCGATGCCGGCTACGAGACCATCATGGTCAACTGCAATCCGGAGACTGTCTCTACTGACTACGACACCTCTGATCGTCTCTACTTCGAGCCGCTGACCCTCGAGGACGTTCTCGAAGTCGTGCATGCCGAGTCGGGAGCCGGTCATCTAGTGGGCGTGATCGTCCAGCTCGGCGGGCAGACTCCGCTCGGCCTTGCTCAGGCGCTCAAGAATGCGGGCGTTCCGATCATCGGCACCAGCCCCGAGTCGATTCACCTTGCCGAGGAGCGTGGCGCGTTCGGTCGCGTTCTCGCCGAGGCCGGGCTTCCCGCTCCGCGGCACGGTACTGCCTTCTCGTTCCCGGAGGCACAGGCAATCGCCGCCGAGGTCGGCTACCCCGTCCTGGTCCGCCCGAGCTACGTCCTGGGCGGTCGCGGCATGGAGATCGTCTACGACGACTCGATGCTCGCCGACTACCTGACCCGTGCCACCGACGTCACTGCCGAGCACCCTGTCCTGGTCGACAGATTCCTCGATGATGCGATCGAGATCGACGTCGACGCCCTTTATGACGGCACTGAGCTGTTCCTGGCCGGCGTGATGGAGCACATCGAGGAAGCGGGCATTCACTCCGGTGACTCTGCCTGCGCACTTCCGCCGATCACCCTGGGCGCCGGCGAGATCGAGCGCATCCGCACCTCGACGCTGGCCATCGCCAAGGGCGTGGGTGTTCGTGGCCTGCTCAACGTGCAGTACGCCCTGGCGGGTGACGTGCTCTACGTGCTCGAGGCCAACCCGCGCGCCTCGCGCACCGTTCCGTTCGTATCCAAGGCCACTGCGGTGCCGATCGCCAAGGCCGCTGCACGCGTGATGGTCGGCCAGAGCATTGCCGAGCTGCGCGAGCAGGGCATCCTGCCTGCGCACGGCGATGGCGGCACCATGCCGGCCGGTTCGGCCGTCTCGGTGAAGGAGGCCGTGCTTCCCTTCGGTCGCTTCCATGGTGTCGACACTGTTCTCGGTCCGGAGATGCGATCGACGGGCGAGGTCATGGGCATCGATGACACCTTCGGCATCGCCTTCGCGAAGTCGCAGGATGCGGCATTCGGTGCCCTTCCGATGTCCGGAACTGCGTTCGTCTCGCTTGCCAATCGCGATAAGCGCTCGGCAATTTTCCCGATCAAGATCCTGCACGATCTCGGATTCACGATCCTTGCCACTGCGGGCACGGCCGAGGTGCTCGGTCGCAACGGGGTGCCGGCTCAGGTGCTGCGCAAGCAGTCCGAGGGCACGGGCCCCAATGGCGAGAAGACCACTGTCGACGCGATCATGGCCGGTGACATCCAGATCATCATCAATACGCCATACGGCGTGGGTCCGCGTCTGGACGGATACGAAATCCGCACGGCGGCGGTCACGCGCGGAGTGCCGTGCATCACGACCGTCCAAGGACTGGCAGCGGCGGTGCAGGGCATCGAGTCCCTGCAGAAGGATGATGCAGGCGTGCGTTCGCTCCAGGAGCATGGTGCAGACCTCGCGGCTCGCCGTGCGGGGGAGTCGGCATGAGCAATCCGCTGCAGATCCGTGGCGAGGTACTCGACGTCAAGCGCGCCGGAAGCTACTTCGTCATCTCGCTGACGGCCCCCGGAATTCCCGAGATCACGCGTCCGGGGCACTTCCTCAATATCGCCATCGGCGGCGACGAGACCTCAATGCTCCTCCGTCGATCCTTCGCGATCCATCAGGTGCAGATGCGCGGAATGTACGGCGGCACCCTCGACATCGTCGTGGGCGTCAACGGCAAGGGCTCACAGTGGCTGAGCGAGCGTCGTCGTCATGATCCCCTCAGCATCGTCGGCCCCCTGGGTCGGCCCTTCATCCTGCCGAAGGAGAAAGTCTCCTGCGTGCTGGTCGGAGGCGGTTACGGGTCCGCGCCATTGTTCATGCTCGCTGAGCAGCTTCGCGAGCGCGGCTGCCGAGTCGATGTCG
>JBJSWO010000030.1:0-11794 GCA_046085905.1 Actinomycetes bacterium
ACCCGGTGACCCCGGGGGAGTTGCTGCGGGAGGAGTTCATGATTCCCATGGGCCTGTCTCGTTATCGCCTGGCCAAGGAGATCGGCGTGCCCGCACCGCGCATTGGCGACATCGTCAGCGGCAAGCGCTCGGTCACTGCAGACACAGATCTGCGTCTGTGCCGATTCTTCGGACTCTCCGACGGCTACTGGCTGCGCGCCCAGGCCGCATTCGACATCGAGGTCGCCCAGCGGGAGCTCGGGCCCGAGTTGACCAAGATCAAGCCGTGGGCGGGTACCGCTGCGTGAGTCCAAATGTTGGCGCAGGGGGGCGGAGCCCGGGCGACGAGCACCCTCAAGGTCATCGTCCGGCCGCGCGGCGGAGTGGCCGCCAACAAGCGACCGTCTCAGACGAAGGTGCCCACAGCAATCAACGCCGGAGTCGTCACGAGGTCGGCGATGTGCCCGTCGGCGGCAGTCGGGGGTGCGCCGGTCGGATCGATCACGGTCGAAGGCCGCACCGTGCCCATCAAGCGGATCGATCTTGCCGCTGACGGATCGCTGACACCACCGGCCTCGAACAAGGTGGCCGGCATCTCGAATGATCATGCGGCATTGGATGCCCAGCGCGGTGCGACGGTGATCACCTGGCATGTGCGCTACGGCCCCGGATGCGACGGAACCCTGAACAACCTGCTCACCGCCCCGGTCGGCAGCACCTTCACGATCAAGGCAGTGAATGGGGAATCGGTGGAGTACCGCATCAGCGAGCGCGTGAGCGTTCCCAAGGGTGATGTCAAGGCATCCTGGTTCTCCGCAGCCGGCCCGCATCGACTTACCCTGCTGACCTGCAGTGGGCTGAAGAATGGCCGCTTCACCCAGACGACCTACATCGGCGCCGAGCCTGTGCAGAGTGAATAGTTCGCCTCTGCAGTGAGTTCGCCGGAATCGGCATGCCCGTCAGATCACTGCACGAGTGTGGCAGCGATTGGCCGAGACACAGTCACGATCGCATTGCCCTCGGGCTGCCAAAAGGCTTCGATCACCACTTCGCCACCTGCATCATCACGCAAGGCGTTGAGGCGCGCAGGAAGATCCTCCGGCTGGTCGAAGAGTTCGAGCGCGAGGTAGTCACTCGTGCCATCGCCGAACACGCGCACCGAGACTGCGCTCGACGTGGCAATCGCATCCTCCAGCTGGACGAGGACGTCGGAGGGCAGTGGCGACTGATCGGTACTCGAGACCAGCGTGCCGACCTGCGCGGGAATGTCGTGGCTGAAGGCCGAGTTGACCAGACGTGCTGCGGCGCGACTGAACTCGCCCGAGCTCACAGGGTCGACCTGAATGGTGGCTCGAATGAGTCCCTCAAGGCAGGAGAGCTGATGCCTGGTCGTGTCATCGAGCTCGGCACCATCGGCGATGGCGTTCACCAGGGCATCGGCCTGTTCGACACAGGCGGAGAGCTGGCGGTCGATGAGCTGGGCTGCACTCGCTCGAATGACCTCTCGACGGATGACATCGCGCTGCACCTCAAGTGCTCTCTGAGTTCGAGTGAATCGGCGCGTGCCGATCGCAGAGACGACGACCACAACGGGCACGATCACGAGGCAGTTGATCAGGGCGATGACGATTCCCTGACGATCGCCTTGTGGCTCGGCGCTCGAGACCATGAGCACGCCGACTGTCCAGAGCACAGCACCGGGAAGCCACTGCCACCACCGTGACCACACCGAGACAGCAATGAGGGCGTATCCCGCGGCGGTGAGAGCAGCGGCAGCGACCACGGGGCTGGCGCCTGTCCTCACCGCCCCTGCGAGCAGGAAGGGCAGGGCTGCGAACCCGAGGATCGCGAGGGAGGAGACCCACACGCGCAGCGGGCGTGCGCGAGCGACGACGGTGATTCCGGCCGCGATGGCGACTGCGGCGACGAGCGGCAGGAGCAGTCCGACTCGTGAATCGAGCCCGGCGATGTAGTCGTAGGCGACGGCGATGGTCCCGAGGGCCATCATGGGCACGCTGATGAGGATGCGACCCTGACGGAAGCCGGCCTCCTCAGGAAGGAATCGCGAGCGGGGAGACTCGTTCGGGATGCTCAGGGTGATCACGGTCTCGTCGTCGATGCGTGCGTGACTCCAGCTGCCACCGGCCGCCGCGAGACTCTCGCCGAGAACCTTCGTCCAGCCGAGACCCGGTGTCGCGTCATCGGGAACGCCTCGGCCGTTGTCAGAGATCGTGAGCTGCCACATCAAGCCGTCGGATCGTGCGGCGACATTCACTCGTGTTGCGCCGCCATGCAGCACGGCATTGAGCGCGCATTCGACGATGGCGGCCCGTCCGGCGGCGCGCGCCTCAGGCGACACCGGGATATCGATCGTGGACGGGTCAAGTTGCACGATGCCGGCCGCGATGCGTGCTGCGGTTGCCTGCCTCACCTCCGCAGCAAGATCAGCCGGGCTGGCCAGGGTCGAATGCTCGCCTGCGGGGGTGAGCGCGCGGAGGCCTTCTCGATCGAGGGTTGGGCTCTGGAGCACGTAACGAATGGTGCTCAGCAGTCGTTCATGCACGCGCACGGCCGCTGCGCGCCACTGATGCGACCCTTCCTGAATCTCGATCTCGCCGGCAATGCGCTTGGTGAGGGCCTGCTGCGAATCGTCCTCGGCGACCGCTCGACGCAGTAGCAAGTGCCAGGCGGCCCAGAGAGCAACCGCCGAGGCGAGCGTGGCGGTGATAGCCACCCAGCCGCCCGCCACCGCGACCGCCCCGGCGACGACATTCGTGGGGCGCTGCGACCAGATGAGCGTGAGCGTCGCGCCGACCGCCGCAATCGAGATCATGCCGATAGTCGGCGACGTGAGCAGGACGAGTGCGTAGGCCACGTGACCCGCGGAGACCGAGAGGGCGATCCACCTCACCTCACCAGATGAGGGGTCGTTCATCGCTGCCGCGAGGACGAGGCAGAGCGGCGCGATCATGACCAGCCACAGCCCGAACGTGCGCTTCGAGAGAATCCAGCCGGTGATCAGGCACACAGCGGCTACGACAAGTGCGAGGCGATCCGTGCTCGGAAGGGCACGCCAGTTGGCGGCACCGACGAGTGCGGCGAAGAGCCACGCCTCGGAGAGCAACAGTAGAAGCAGCCAGCGCCTGGTCTCTCGGAGACCGGCGACCCGAGTGCCGGACATGTGCGCCGAGCTGAGCTCAGGGGACAAGGCCCTCAGCCTGAGCTCGTCGATACAGATCGGTCTTGGTCGGTACGGAGATGCCGGCACGCAAGTACTTGTCGCGCACGCGCTTGATGTACTCCTGGGCCGTGGCCGGCTTGATCTCCATTCGGCGAGCGACCGCGTCAATCTTCAGTCCCGAGGCATACAACACCATCGCAGTCTTCTCCCGCTCGGAGAGCGGCACCGTGAGAGTCTCGTCGCTCGAGAGAATCGCGGCGACATCGCGAGAGGTCGAAGGCTCGCCTTCGAGGGTGAGACGCAGTACGTTCTCGAACTCATCGCTGGGTGACTGCTTCGAGATGAAGCCGAGGGCACCGGCACGCAGTGCCGACCTCACGGTAGCTGGATCAGCAAGTGCGCTGACGATCATCACGCGGACACCGGCATCGGCGAGCCGGGTGGTGTTCATGACGGGGGACTGGCTGTCGCCCAGATCGAGGTCGAGAATCGCGAGATCTGCGGGTGCCTCGCCGTGAGTCTCAAGTGCCGCATCGAGGGATTCTCCGACGTACGTGAATGTCGCGTCCGGAATTACCTGCAGGATGCGTGACTGCAGGGCGTCGCGGAACAGCGGGTGATCCTCGATCACCATGACACGAGCTCGTGTGGCCATGTCCATCACCCGCCCTTTCGCTAGGAAGTTGTCATTCTTGTCGTCGAAGGGTTTTGACGGCGTGTGGTCACGTTGCCCACGCAGCAACCGTCATGAAACTGGGGACAAATCTGTCACCGGCAGCCCGGTCCCGTCGACGGAATTGCGGAGTTCAGACGGAAGCACGACGAGGTCATGAGACTGGGGACACTCCACAGCGTGACTGCCCCGCACATGCATGAAACGTTCACAGGAACACCCCTGTCGCGTCCACATAATGAGGTCTTGAACATGCGTCGTTCTCGCGTGCCCCTGTCGCGTGGCGGCGTCGTGTCTGTCGTGATTGTCGGATTAGTCGGATCAATGCTGGTGGGTGCAACACCTGCGCTCGCGGCACCGGCCTGCACCACCAGCATCACGACCTCGGGTGGCTATACGAAGGTAGCTTTCAACACTGTCTCCGGAGCCTGCGATTGGACAGTCCCGGCGGGCGTGTTCGTCACTGAGTTCCTGGTCGTCGGTGGAGGTGGCGGTGGTGGCGGCGGCGGAGCCAGCACCGCGGGCTCCGGAGGTGGTGGCGGTGCTGTTCAGGTGGTCACCGGCCAGGCACTCACGCCCGGTGCGACTGTCACAGTCACCGTGGGTGCCGCAGGAACAGGTGGTGCGCTGGGAGGCGGTGCCGGCGGCACGGGCGGCTCGTCGTCGATCACCATCGGCGGCACAACGACCACGTCGGCCGGAGGCGCCGGTGGCGTCACCAACACATTCAACTCCGGCGGCGCCCCGGTGGGTGGCGCTAACGGCGGCGGTAACGCGGGAGGAACGGCCGCCTCGTACTCCGGATACAACAATGCCGGTGGCGGCGGCGGATCGACAGCTGCCGGAAGCGGGCGCAATGGCGGGGCGGGAACGACCTGGCAGGGTGGCGGGCCTTTCGGCGCCGGTGGCGGCGGCGGTTCGTACTACACGACGCCCACCTCGCCAGCCAACGCACAGGGCCAACCCGGAGGAGCGACGGCGGGCCCAGGCGGCTACATCAGTTCCACGTTCGGTCAGCTGTGCTCTTACTCGGCGACCGCAAATTATGGTGGCGGCGGCGGCGGCTCAGTCACGGCGTATATGGGCACTTCATGCAACGGCTCGCTCGGCGGAAGCGGCACAGTCAAGCTTCGGTACGCGGTGCCTCAGTCGGTCACCTTCGATGCCAACGGCGGCACGGGAAGCATGTCGGTACAGCAGGCCAACACCACGAGGCCGCTGACGACCAACGCATTCGCGCGCACCGGGTACACCTTCGCGGGCTGGGCCACGACACCCGGCGGCTCTGTGGCATACGCCGATGCCGGCAACTACACATTCGCCTCGAGCACGACCTTGTACGCGGTCTGGGCGGCAATCATTTACAACGCCAATGGCGGCACCGGCACGATGTCGAATACGACAGGTGCTCCCGGCAGTTCAGTCACTCTCTCCGCGAACGGGTTCAGTCCGGTGGGCAGCCCCACGCCTACCTTCAGGGGCTGGGACACCAATCCGAATGCGAGTCCTTCCTCCCCGACCTACACGGCCGGGCAGTCCATCACCATGCCGTCATCCGCTGTCACCCTGTATGCGATCTGGGATCCGCCCATCGTCACGTCCATCTCATACAACGCCAACGGCGGTGGCGGTGCCGAGTCGACGCAGTCCGGAGTGGTCGGTTCCTCTGTGACACTGTCGACCGGGTCGAATATGAGCTGGTCGGGAAAGACCCTGGCATCGTGGAATACCTCAGCCGCGGGCACGGGAACGAGCTATGCACTCGGATCCACGATCACCATGCCCAGCGGTGGGCTCGCGCTCTTCGCGGTCTGGAACTCTTTGCCGGAGATCACCTACGACGCAAATGGTGGCACGGGCTCGGTGGCGAGCCAGACCGCAGCGGCGGGCACGACAGTGACCCTCAACAACGGCAGTGGCCTTAGCGGGGGAGTGAATACGTTTCTCGGCTGGAGCGCCGATCCGAATGCGACTTCGCCCACGTACTCCGGCTCTCCGTCGTGGAATATCTCCATGCCAGCCGGCGGTCTCGCGCTCTATGCCATCTGGAATCCGCCCATCGTCCGCACCGTTACGTACAACGCCAATGGCGGTACGGGTGCCGAAGCCTCGCAGAGCGATGTCGTCGGCGACCCCGTCACACTTGCTGCCGGCAGTGGCATGGCCTACTCGGGCCGTACTTTGCTGGGCTGGGATACGAGTGCCAGCGCGACTTCCCCGACCTACAGTCTCAGTGAGGCAATCTCCATGCCCACCAATGGCTTGGCGCTGTATGCCGTCTGGAGTGCGCCGGCAGCTCCTGCCGTGCCCTTGTGGACTTTGATCTACGACCCCAACGGCGGCACGTGCTCCCGCGCCAATGATCAGGCCTACGACACTCAGTGGATCACGCTCCCCGACTCATCCGTGTGCTCTCGGGTCGGCTACCTCTTCACCGGCTGGAATACATCAGCGAATGGAAGCGGTCTGGCCTTCACCACTGGCAGCTCGACGCAGATGACGGGTGACAACACTGTATTCGCGCAATGGCGAAAGATCATGTTGCCGTTACTCCCGCCGGCGCCATCGCCCAGTGCATCCACGTCGCCGTCGCCGAGTACCTCGGCCTCGCCGTCACCGTCAGCATCGGCATCGGCATCACCCTCGGCCTCGCCGACTCCGTCACCCTCGGGTTCCCCGGGCAGTGACAGTGCCGGGCCCATTCCCGCGCCATCCCCGTTCCCGGCCTCAGACGGAGTCACTGTGCAGCCGCAGCACGGCACGATTACGTCACCTGATGGCGGATCAGTTGATCCCACCTCGGGCGGCAGGCCTAGCACCGGGGCGAGCTTCTCGGGTGGGTCTATCGCCATCTGGGATGGAACAAAATGGACGCAGTCGTACACCGACCCCGGCGTCGGCAGCTGGCTCGTCGTCGACGGGAAGATCCGATTCGTCCCGGTACCCGGCTTCATCGGCACTGCCTCGACGACGATGCGGGTCATCGACAACGCGGGGAAGGTGGGCTACGCGCCGGTCTCGTTCACGGTGAACCCCGCTCCGACCCCGACGCCTCCGGCCCTGCCTGCGCGCGGGTCAAATGGACAAGGGCCGATTCCCGCGCCCCCGGTGCTCCCGGCTGCTGACGCCGGTGTCGTCATGCAGCCTCAGGGAGAGGTGCTTGAGGGGCCGTCGGGCACCGTCGATCCGGTGGCAGATGCCGTAGCAAGCCCAGGAGCGACGATCGACCCGGGTTCACTTGTCGTGTGGGACGGCGCTGGGTGGGTGACCGCCTACGACGACCCGGGCGTCGGCACCTGGAAGGTCGTGAACGGAACGGTGGTCTTCACGCCCGTCGCCGGATTCTGCGGCACCGCGAGCACCACGATGAAACTCACCGACACAGCCGGGAAATCCGGAACCGCTCCGGTCGCGTTCAGCATTCCCTGTACCAAGACAGGCAGCAATGGCACCGGCGTGATTCCAGCCCCGCCGTCTCCGCCATTTGATGGTTCGACGACACCGCCGGTTCCGGGCCTGGCACTCTCGGGAGTCGCCAATGCTGACGGTGGCTCAATCAATGCCGCGACTGCGCTCGCCGGCTACCAGCCTGACTTGTCCACCCTTGTGATCTGGAACGGCAAGGTGTGGGTCAAGTCCTTCACCGACCCGAAGGTGGGCACCTGGCAGGTGATCGGAAGCCGGATTGTCTTCACGCCCATCAAGGGCTTTGTCGGAGTCGCGCGAACCACGTTCCGAGCGCTAAGCGCGAGTGGCGATGTTCTTCAAGGTCCGGTGTCGTTCACGGTGATTGGCACGTGCGACACGCCAGTGACAACCTCGCTCGTGGTCGGCTTCGCCCCCAACGACAGCACCGTGAGCAACGCTGATCGCGCGAGGATCGGACGCAATCTCTCGAGCGCGTGCACGTATGTCATCAGTGGATACGTGCAGCCGGTCGGGACCACGGCTAACGACTTCTCATTGGGCAAGAGTCGCGCCCAGGCGATTGCCTCGATCATCAAGGCCGACAAGCCCAAGGCGAGGCTGCAGGTGGTCTCCGGCGGGCGCTGGCTGCAGTCAGCGTGCGTTGCCGAAGAGAATCGCTGCGTCATCATCCGACCTTCGCGGGCGCTTGGGAGGGGTTAGTCGGAGCACGACTCTCGGCGGCGCCGGCAGCGAAACTTGGTTAGGTTGAGCAAACACGCCTGAAGGAGAGTCATGAGCATCGACCCCAGCATCGTCCCGAATATCGCGCTGAACGACGGCACGACCATTCCCCAGATCGGCTTCGGGCTGTGGCAGGTGCCACCGAGCGAGGCCGAGGCCGCGACCGCAGAGGCGCTTCGGGTGGGCTATCGCCATGTCGACAGCGCTGCTGTCTACGCGAATGAGGCGGAGGCCGGTGCTGCGGTCGCGAAGAGCGGTCTGGCTCGCTCGGATGTCTACGTCACCACCAAGATGTGGAATCCCGATCACGGCTACGACAACGCCATGCGCGCCTTCGATACCAGCATGAGCAAGCTCGGCTTCGAGTACGTCGATCTCTTCCTCATCCACTGGCAGTGCGTGCCGCTGGGCAAGTACGTCGAGACCTGGAAGGCACTGATCGACATCCAGAAGACCGGCCGCGCGCGCTCGATCGGCGTCTCGAACTTCAAGGAGCTCGCGCTGCGCGAGATCATCGACGTCACCGGCGTCGTGCCGGTTCTCAACCAGATCGAGCTGCACCCGTGGTTCCCGCAGCTCGATATGCGTGCCGTGCACGCCGAGTACGGCATCGCGACCGAGTCGTGGAGTCCGCTCGCATCAGGGCAGCTGATCGACAACGAGTTGCTGGCCGCCATCGGCGCGAAGCACGGCAAGTCGACCGCGCAGGTCATGATTCGCTGGCATTTGCAGCAGGGCCTGATCGTGCTGCCGAAGTCAGTCACTCCTTCGCGCATCGCGGAGAACATCGATGTCTTCGGCTTCGAGCTCGATGCCGACGCCATGGCCGCGATCGCGACTCTTGAGAACGGCTACCGCACCGGGCCTGATCCAGATGACTTCCTGATGATGACCTGGGAGTAGGTGGGTCACCCAGATCGGACTATCCACAGGATGGAAAATTCCTAGTAGTGCCGAAAATCGCAAATATGCGATATTCTCGGAATGGCCGATATTGAGTTGCTCGACGAAATCGTCGATTGGCTTGGCACGCTCAACTCTCAGGATTATGTGCGTGTCGTCGTCCTGATCGATCGGCTTGCCGATGTGGGTTCTCGGGCTCGTATGCCGTTCTCGAGAAGTCTTGGAGGTGGGCTGTTCGAGATGCGATTTTCCCTAGGTTCGAACGCTCAGCGCATCACATATCGGTTTGCCAAGGGAAACCGCATCGTTCTTCTCACCACGTTTCACAAGCAGCGCATGAACGAGAGAACTGAGATCGAGCGGGCCCGAAGGGTTGCTGCGGCGGATCTTGGCGAGAGTTTGTAGAAGGGATGGAAGTCATGGCGAGTCATTCTCGTTGGGAAGACGTCAAGGCGGCCCGGCCTGCCGTGTCTGCGCGCACCCGTTCTGCAGTTGAAGACACTTTGATGCTTGCCCAGCTCATTCACGATTTGCGGATCAACGCCGGCCTCACTCAGAAGGAACTCGCTGACCGAATGGGCACGACGCAATCGGTGATCTCTCGCCTGGAGGAGGGCGGGGGAAGCGGCAATCGGGTCGACACCCTCGCTCGGGTAGCTAACGCCTTAGGCAGGCATCTGGTGATCTCGTTCCCTGAGACAGTTCCGGCAAAGCTCAAGGATGCAGTCGAGGTTGCTTAGTCTCCTCGAATACCCATCGACAGGGAGTCGAGCATCGCGACTTAAGGTGCGCTGGCTGATCTCGCATTTCGGATTACACGTGTCGAGGCGATCGCGGAATCGGATAGGCAAACTCCACGGCGGGCGAGTCGAAGAAGCTGATGACATCGAACCTGGAGCCTGGGGCGGTAGCCTCGCCACGAGCGTCTGACAGGTGGCGCCACACAGCCTTCGGGGGAACCATGTGCACGAATTTCAAGACCAAGAAGGCCACTGACGGAAGCATCGTCGTGGGGCGCAGTCTTGAGTTCCCCACCAACTTGCCCACGGCTCTGGCCGCACTTCCCTCGGCATACGCGGGCGCCGGCGTGGCCTCAGGCGGGAAGCCTGGCAAGTCCTGGACAGCTACTCACGGAGTTGTCGGCATGTGCGCATTCAGCAAGCCGGAGCTGCTGCTCGATGGCATGAATGACGCGGGGCTTTCTGCGCATCTGCTCTACATGCCCGGTGGCTACTGCACCTATCAGCCCTTCAAGGGCGACGGCTCCGATCTGTCGGAAGCTGACCTAATCGCCTACCTGCTCGGCACCTGCTCCAGCATCACCGAGGTCAAGGCCGCGATGGCCGGCGTGAATATCTGGGGTTTCGATCCGGGCATGGGATTCGCTCCGCCGATCCACTGCCTCGTGCACGATGCCACGAGTTCGATTGCCATCGAATTCCATGAGTCGGGCTGGGTCATCGTCGACAACCCGACCGGAGTCGGCACGAATGCGCCGTACCTGGACTGGCACCTGACCAATCTCAACAATTACGTGGGGCTGAGCAATGACACCCCGGCTGCGCAGACCTTCGGCTCCTTCACGATCACCGCGCTCGGACAAGGCCAGGGCCTGATGGGCCTGCCCGGTGATCTCACGCCGCCGGCGCGATTCGTGCGAGCCGCTGCGCAGGTCGCGTTGTCAGACGTGCCGGCAACCGGCGCTCAGGCCGAGCAGTTCGCCATGCACATCCTCAACTCCTTCGACATGGTGCCCGGAATCATCAAGGAATCCTTCGGTGCCGCGGGTATCGTCGACGAGGTCACCGTCTGGGACACCATCTGCAATCTCACGGGCAAGCGCTACGCGTATCGCACCGTGACCGACCCGAATTGGTATGTCGTGGATCTAGCGTCAACGGACTTCACCAAGCCCGCCCGCGTGCAGGCGATCTCCTTCTCGGGCGACTTCGCACCGGTGAGCATCTGATGAGCGCCGCATCTGCCGCACCGGCATCGAAGCCCCTCTACGTGAAGCTGGGCCGACGTGCCTTGATCTCGACCATCGTCACCCTCATCGGCGTAGTGCCTTCGTTGGTGCTCCTCGCGATCACGAAGGAGCCTGCTGTCACCTGGGCCACGGGTGCATTCATTCTCGGTTTCGTCGCTCTGCTGATGGGCGGCACCGGAGTGGCCACCTACACGGCCTTCATCACCGCGATTGCGACCCCCGTGGCCATCGTGGTGGGTGGCACCCCCATTGCCGGCGCTGCGTTCATGGCACTGCTGTGCCTGACCTTGGGGCGCATGTCGCACTACGGCCTGCATCGCGCGACGCTGCTGGTGCCGATCTTCATGGCCTGGATGATCATCTCCCCGCCGTTCTGGGGAGCTGACAAGGTCGTCGATCGCACCGACAGCGCCTTCCTTGCCTGGATGGCCATCACTTTCTTCGTCGGTGGCATCGTACCGGTGGTGGTCTTCCCGCACTTCCTGCGCAAGCTGAGGATGCCTGCTCCCAAGCCGAATCCGCGCAGCGAGTCGGCGCCATACACGATCGTGATCACGGTGCTGTGCACGAGCGTGACCTACTGGGTGCTCGCGGATACGAAGCAGTACGCCGGAGCCTGGCTGATCTCGACGATTCTGGTGCTGGTGCAGGTCGGTGATGTCGGCACGGTCAGCAAGACAATTCAGCGCGTAGTGGGCACGCTGCTCGGCATGCTCGTGGTCTCGGTACTCGTGCTCGAAGTACATTCGCTCGTCTTGCTCTACGTCATCGGCCTGTGATTGCGGCGCGCGCTTCCGCTGCCCGTTGTGCTTGTATGTGCGAGTTGTGGCGCAAGCGCATGTGGATAGTTTGGTATTAGTTTGTGGTTGGTTGTTGCATTGCGTTCAGATTACAGGCGCAATGTTGCCATATTATCATG
>JBJSWO010000031.1:0-3401 GCA_046085905.1 Actinomycetes bacterium
GGGTTGTCGGCGAGGAGCACTTGCAGTGAGGTGTCGACTCCGCCGCTCGCGTAGGTGGCACGCGCGAGGGCATTGACCTGGCCGACGACGGCCTCGAGTGCCTTCTTCTGTCGTGCCCGGCGGTCGTTGAGAACGCGAAGGCTGTTCGTGAGCTCATTGAGCTCACCCTGGGCCTGGTTGTAGCGCTCAGTGGCCGATTCGGCCTTGGCCTGAAGATCGCGCACCTGCGTGCGTACCTGATCGAGGCTCGGCGCCGCCTGAGCGGTGCCCGGAAGCAGGGTCACCATCAGCGCGGACGCGACGAGGGTCACGACCCCTGCGCGCAGCAGGCGCAGTCTCGAGAAGGCAGGGCTCACGCCTGTCGTCCCTTTCGTCGCCGGATGGAGCTCGTTCAGTTCCACGGTAACACGGGATTTCCGGAGCTTCTCGCGGGTCTCCCCAGGGGGAAAGGCAGACATTTCCCCTAGGCGAGCCGCCGCCTACGAGGGGCTCGTGAGTGCTTCTCGGGGGCCGGGGGCACCAGGCGCAGGGGCGGGATCAGGCCGGAATCGGCCAGGACGCCCAGGGCGCCGGCGTGCTCGTCGGGGACGAAGGCGGCCGGGCTGATCGGGCCGAGGAGGACGGACACCACGCAGTCGGAGCACGCAGAGGCCGGAGCCTGGCAGGTACCGCAGTCAATGTTCATGCTGCGACGGTAGAACGGGGGTCCGACAGAGCTCAGGGACCACCGTCTCCCGCGGATTCTTGGGTCGGCCCACCGAACTCCGGCCGCGCCACGATCTCGATGCGATCGGCCGAGCCGCACCAGCGGCAGGTGACTGACTCGATGGTCTCGCTGAGAGTCTCGGTCTCGTCAACCGAGGGCTCACCGGCCATGTCGAGGTGCCAGAACTCGCGCACGCGCGAGGACCGCACGATGTCGAATCGGGTGAGGTTGCCGCAGTGCGCGCAGCGCAGGCGACTCTGGGCATCAGGCAGGGTCACGGACACCCCCGAAGCCTATCGGTCGTGCAGTGAGCCGATGTCCGCCCCGTGACGTAGCGTGCACCGCGTGATCGACGACACGCCCCTCCAGCTCAGCATCGCCGATGCGGGTACCTCACTGGCCGAGGCCGTGTTCGTCGTCGTCGACCTCGAGACCACGGGCGGTGCACCCGCAGAGGCCGGTATCACCGAGATCGGCGCAGTGAAGGTGCAGGGCGGCGAGGTGATCGGCGAGTTCTCGACCCTGGTCAATCCCGGCGTGCCCATCCCGCCGTTCATCGCCTCGCTGACCGGCATCACCGACGCCACGGTGGCCCACGCGCCGCGGCTGGCCACTGCGCTTCCGGCATTCCTCGAGTTCGCCGGCGACGCGATCCTCGTCGCGCACAACGCTCCCTATGACATCGGCTTCCTCAAGGGTGCCTGCGCGATTCTCGAGCAGCCATGGCGCGGCAATCGAGTGCTCGACACCGCTCGCCTGGCCAGGGTGATCCTGCATCGCGATGAGGTGCGCAACTGCAAGCTCGCCACCCTGGCCGCCTACTTCCGCACCACGGTCTCCCCCACCCACCGCGCCTTCGATGATGCGCGGGCCACTGCCGATGTCCTGCATCGACTCATCGAGCGGGCCGGCAATCTGGGTGTCTACACAGTTGAGGATCTCCAGGCACTGGCCGGCCGCGTGAGCACCGCGCAGCGCACGAAGCGCCATCTCGCCGACGGCCTGCCCGCCAAGCCCGGCGTCTATGTCTTCAACGACCCTGAGGGCAAGGCTCTCTACGTCGGTACCTCGCGCAATATCCGCACGCGCGTACGCAGTTACTTCACTGCCTCCGAGCAGCGCCGGCGCATGAGCGAGATGATCGGCATCGCGGTGTCGGTCACCCCGATCGTGTGCGCAACGTCGCTCGAGGCGCGCATTCGCGAACTGCGCCTGATCAACGAGCAGCAGCCTCGCTACAACCGCGCCTCGCGTCGGGCCGACGCGAAGCCCTGGGTAAAGCTCACCGCGGAGGCCGCACCGCGTCTGTCGATAGTCAGCACTCTGGCCGACGATATGAGCGACGGTGCAATGTATCTCGGACCGTTCAGCTCGCGATCCGGCGCGCAGTCGGCAATCGAGGCCATCATGTGCGCATTCCCGATTCGTACCTGCACCCCCAGGCTCGCTCGGGCACCACGATCAGTCAATGCCGGCTGTATCCGCCATGAGCTCGGCACCTGCGCGGCTCCGTGCATGAAGGATGGCGGTCACGACGATTATGCGCGCATGATCGAGCAGGTGCGCGAGGTCTTTGACGGTGATGCGCGCGAGGTCGTGAGCGCTGTCGAGCAGCGCATGCGCGAGCTGTCAGCCGAGACGCGCTTCGAGGATGCCGCCACCTGGCGCGATTACCTCGCGACCTTCAGCCGCATCAGCATGCGCACGCATGCCGTTCGCATGCTTGCCACCAACGCCGAGATCATCGCGGCTCGGCCTACCGAGGCGCGTGGCTGGGAGATTCACTGCATTCGCTTCGGCTCGCTCGCCGGCGCGATCACGGTGGAACCAGGCGTCGATCCACGACCATCCGTCGACATCCTCGCGGGCGCGGCATCGGTCTTCGAGCGACCGGCAACTCCGGTGCCTGCCGGGCTGATCGAGGAGGCGACCGAGCTGCTGAGCTGGCTCGAATCCGAGGGCACCCGTCTGGTGCGGGTGAGCGATGCCATGTCGATCCCGATGAACTGCGGGGGCGATGCAGCCGCCCATTTGCTCAGTGTTCAAAAGCGCATGCAGCGCAGTTCATTGCACGACGCCGACTTCGCGTGGATGTCGCGCTACTCGAGGCCCGCCGGGCCGCGCACCTCGACGTCAGTGAGCCGAATCGGTTCCGCGAGCTAAGCAGCGGTGAGCTGCCGCGTGAGCGCAATCCAGCGCTCGAGCACGCCGAGCGCAGCACCCGACTCCAGTGCCTCACGCGCAATCGGAAGCCGAGCTGCAATAGCCGCAACAAGATCCTCGACAGGTGCGCCCATGGCGGCGTCGTAGGCACACAATGCCGCAGCAGCGTTCAGCGTGACAGAGTCGCGAATGGCGCGCACGCGATCGGCATCGGGATCATCGGCCGCGACACCACGGAAGGTCTTGAGCAGTAGTTCCGCATTGCGCTCGGGCAATCCACCGGCAAGCAGTTGCTGATCGACCCGCGCAATCCCCCAGTCAGCCGGGTCGATGCTCAGGATCTTGACCTCTGATGTGCGGGCATCCCAGACGGTGGTCGTGGTCGCCGTCGAGATCTCGTCGAGTCCGTCATCACCGCGCACGACAACGCCGCGCACTCCGCGCAGGGCGAGAGTCTTGGCCAGCGCCGGCGCGAGGGTGGGATCAGCGCAGCCGATCAGCGCAGCCTGCGCACCGGCCGGGTTCGCGAGCG
>JBJSWO010000032.1:0-6894 GCA_046085905.1 Actinomycetes bacterium
GAGTGAACCAGATCAGACCCCCGGTCTCGCGAATGCGCAGGTTCATCTCCCAGTCCTGCGCCCGCACCATGGTCTCGTCGTATCCGCCGACTCGGTCGAGGGCACTTCGTCGGAAGGTGCCCAGGTACACCGTGAGAGCCGGGCCTTCATCACCTCCCACGTGGAAGGAGGCTCCGCCGACACCGAACTTGGATGTCATCGCGCGCGCCACCGCGCACTCGAAGTCAGAAACTCCCTCGGCGGCCATGATGCCGCCGACGTTGTCGGCACCGGTGCGCTCCAGGGTCTCGACGGCAATCGCCACGTAGTCGGACGGGATCATCGCGTGGCCGTCGACTCGCACGATGACCTCCCCGGTGGCAGCCGCGATCGCGGCGTTGAGGCCGGCAGGAGTGCGTCCGCTGGGGTTGTCGACCACGGTCACGCGGTTGCTGCTACGCGCGAGTTCATCGGCGACCTCACGCGTGCGATCCTTCGAGGGGCCGACCGCCAGCACGATGTCGAGTTCGCCTTCGTACCGCTGCGCCAGGATCCTGTTCACCGAATCGACGAGATGCCGTTCCTCGTTGAGAATCGGCATGATCACGGTGACGGGCGGCGTATTACCCATGAGCCGTGCCGAATTCCTCGTGAGCGATGAGCCCCGGCCATCGGGCAGCGTTCTTCGTGAGGAAGTGCTCGTCACTGACCTGGGCCGTGTGGCCACTGCCATGTCGCACGTAGACGTAGCCCAGCCCGGTGGTTCGGTACACGAGTGCGCCCTCGGCCAGGAAGGCATCGAGAAGCGCACGATCAATGTGCTTGGCCACCGGCAGCCAGCCGCCGATATCCGCGAGATCCTCGCGCGAGATCAGCATCGTCCCGCCTGCCACGAAATCCGCGAATTTCTCCGCCGCGTAGGTCGGGCGGAACACAGTCAGGTCAGCTGACTCCACGCGAATCCAGTCCAGTGCCTTGCCGGTCACCTGCGCACCGGAGTACATGCGAGCCAACACGAGATCCCACACGTGCTCGGGCCCGTAGAAGTCGTCATCGTCGATCTTCGTGATGAGCTGCCCTTCGGCAGCATCGCATGCGCACTGCATCGCAGTGCCGAAGATGACGTCAGAGTCGATGCGCACCACTCGCACCGCGTGCGGGTGCCCGGCGATCACCCGTTGCACCTGCTCATCGGAGATCGCATCGCCATGAATGGCCAGCACGATCTCGAATCGCGGATACCTGATGGCAGCCAGCTGGCGCAGCGCGTGATCGAGGTAGTCATCGCGATGCGTGAGCAGCACAGCAGAAACGGACGGCCAGTCGTTCAGTTGCGCTGCAGGAGTCTGCGAGCGCAGTGCATGCCGGCGAGCAGCGAGAGATGCCGACTGCCAGCCGAGCACGTCGTCGTCGGCAGGGAAGGCCTCGCGACTCTCGGCGACCACGATGCCGCATGCCTCGAGCTGGTGCCGCCGGCGCGCATCGAGGCCGGGTGCGATGACACCCGTTGTCGTGCGCAGCGCAGCGACGTCGACTGCTGTCAGCTCGGGGCCGAGGCTCGGCAGGGAGATGACGCTGGGGGTGGCATCGGAACGACGGCCCAGCGGTCGATGAATCGTCGGATCGACATCCCAGTCGACGCGGTCGACGACAAGATCGGCGTCACGTCCGGGAGCGGAGTTCACGCAGCCGGCGAGGGCGGCGGCGCGCGTGCCGACACCGTGACCGACGGCAACACTCGCGTAGTGATTGAGCGGAAGGCTCGGACGCAGCACTCGAATCGCGGCGCCGAGTGCGACGGAGACATCGACGGAGGGGGTGAATGCCAGCCGAAGCCGAGCCCCGTCTCCCTTGGCCTTGAGATCGACAGTTGCCACCTCGGCGAGGTCGGGCACGCCTGACCAGCCCTTCGGCGGCTTCCAGGTGCCAACGCGAATCTCGAGGTCGGAGATGGCGGCCACGCCCGCGGCCGGCCCGGTGCACTCCTGGAGCGAATGGACTCCCGGCGCGTCGATACGCCAGGAGGCGCCCTTCTCTCGGACCCGAACTCCCGACGGCCACGCAGGAAGCGTCGTCGAGTGCGCAGTCACGGGTTCACTGTAACGGCGGCGCCTTAGTTCATGCGGGACAGCAACTGCTTCGCCATGACGATTCGCTGCACCTGATTGGTGCCCTCGTAAATCTGGGTGATCTTGGCATCGCGCATGTAGCGCTCCACCGGCCAGTCGCGGGTGTAGCCGGCGCCGCCGAGAACCTGCACAGCGTCGGTCGTGACCTCCATGGCAACGTCGGAGGCGTAGCACTTGGCCGCAGCGCCGAAGAAGGTGAGATCGGCATCGCCGCGCTCGCTCTTCGCTGCGGCGGCATACACGAGCTGGCGAGCGGCCTCGATCTTCATCGCCATGTCGGCGAGCATGAACTGGATGGCCTGGAAGGACGAGATCGACTTGCCGAACTGCTGGCGGTCCTTCGCGTAGGCCGTGGCGACGTTCAGCGCCCCCTGGGCGATACCGAGTGCCTGTGCCCCGATGGTGATGCGCGTGTGATCGAGGGTGCTCATCGCGGTCTTGAAGCCGGTACCCGGCTCCCCCACGATGCGATTCGCCGGGATGCGGCAGTTGTCGAAGAGGATCTCGCGGGTCGGCGAGCCGTGGATGCCGAGCTTGCGCTCGGGCGTGCCCAGCGAGAAGCCCTCGTCATCGGCGTGAATCACGAACGCCGAGATCCCGCGCGGACCTGCGGAGGGATCAGTCACGGCCATGACGGTGTAGTAACTCGACTCGCCGGCATTGCTGATCCAGCTCTTCTGCCCGTTCAGCACCCAGGCATCGCCGTCAGCGACAGCACGAGTCTTCATGGCGGCCGCATCGCTGCCGGCCTCGCGCTCACTGAGCGCGTACGAGAACATCGCCTCGCCGGAGGCCACCTGCAGCAGGTAGCGACCGAGCAGGTCATCGTCGGCAGCGATCATGAGCGGAAGGGTGCCCAGCTTGTTCACGGCCGGCAGCAGGCCGGTCGAGGCGCAGACCCGGGAGAGCTCCTCGATGACCAGGCAGGCGGCCAGGGCATCGCCGCCTTGTCCGCCGAACTGCTCGGGGATGTGGATGGCGTGAAGGTCGGCCGCCACGAGGGAGTCGTACACCTCGCGGGAGAACACGCCCGTCTCGTCGATCTCCGCGGCAAAGGGGGCGACCTTCTCGTCGGCGAACTGCGCCACGGCCTCACGAAGGGCTTGATGCTCCTCCGGAAGTGCGAAAAGGGTGAAGTCCGGATTGGCGGCCAGGCCCACGATGCTCCTCAAAACTTGTCAGACACCACAGTTACCGCCCCAGCGTAGACGTTCGGCCCCTGGCCTGCTCCCCGATAGCCTTCTGGCATGGCTCCACGACTCTCCGTCATCGGCACCGGCTACCTCGGCGCGACCCACGCGGCCTGCATGGCCGAGCTCGGCTTCGAGGTGATCGGCGTCGATGTCGATCCCGCCAAGGTCGAGTTGCTGCGCAGCGGTCGTGTTCCGTTCTACGAGCCCGGACTCGACGAGGTCCTCGCTCGGAATATCGAGGCGGGTCGGCTCAGCTTCACGACCAGTTTCGAAGAGGCGGGCGCATTCGCCGACGTCCACTTCATCTGCGTCGGCACCCCCCAGCAGGCCGGCTCCCATGCTGCCGACATGACCCAGGTCTTCGGCTCCGTCGCCGCACTGACCCCGCACCTGAAGTCGGGTGACCTCGTGGTGGGCAAGTCGACGGTTCCCGTCGGCACCGCCGACACCATCGCCGCGAACCTCGCTGCAGTCGAGGGCGTCGAGGTCGCCTGGAATCCCGAGTTCCTGCGCGAGGGCTTCGCCGTCGAGGACACCCTGCACCCCGATCGACTCGTCGTCGGCGTGCGCTCCGAGCGCAGTGAGCAGATCCTGCGCGAGGTCTACGCGCCGCTGCTCGCCGAGGGCATTCCCTTCCTTGTCACCGACTTCCCGACCGCTGAGCTCGTCAAGGTCGCCGCGAACTCCTTCCTCGCCACGAAGATCTCCTTCATCAACGCGATGGCCGAGGTATGCGAGGCCGCCGGCGCCGATGTCACCAAGCTGGCCGAGGCCATCGGGTACGACCCCCGCATCGGCAGCCGCTTCCTGGCGGCGGGTCTCGGGTTCGGCGGCGGCTGCCTGCCCAAGGACATTCGCGCCTTCATGGCCCGCGCCGGCGAGATCGGCGCCGAGGAGGCCCTGACCTTCCTGCGCGAGGTCGACCAGATCAACCTGCGCCGCCGCGCGCACACTGTCGATCTCGCCCGCTCCGCTGTCGGCGGAAGCTTTGACGGCAAGAAGGTCGTGGTGCTCGGCGCCGCCTTCAAGCCCGACAGCGATGACGTGCGCGACTCGCCCTCTCTTGCCGTCGCAGCGACGATTCACAACGAGGGTGGCAACGTCACGGTGCACGACCCCAAGGCCCTCGCCAATGCGGCCCGCATCTACCCGAAGCTCGGCTACGAGCAGGACCTCATGGCCGCGCTCACCGACGCCGAGCTCGTCCTGCACCTGACCGAATGGCGCGAGTACCGCGAGCTCGATCCGGCGAAGGCCGCGGCCGTTGCCACGTCACTGCATGTCATCGATGCACGCAACACCCTCGACCCGGCCAAGTGGCGCGCGGCCGGCTGGAGCTACCGAGCCCTGGGCCGACCCACTGCATGAACGAGCCCGCGCTGATTCGCGAGGTGCTCGATAACTCGAGCCTGTGGTTCATCGTCGGACTCGGCAATAACCCTTCCCGGGTTGCCTTCGGGGTCTCGCGCACTATCGCCGCCCATGGCAAGAGGGTTGTCCCGATTCACCCTCGGGCCGAGAGCGTGCATGGCGAACCGGGATTCACCTCGATCGCCGAAGCAGCTGCCGTTCATGGCGCCCCCGACGTTGTCGACATGTTCGTCAATTCGGATCGAGTGGGCGCCCTGACCGATCAGGCGCTGGCTGTCGGCGCCAAGGCAGTGTGGTTCCAGCTCGGAGTTATCGACTACGACGCCGCGAAGCGCGTCGACGACGCGGGAGTCACGATGATCATGGACAGGTGCCCGGCGATCGAATGGTCACGCTGACCTGTCACCACTGACTATCGGGAGAGATTCTGGCCCTTGGCCTTGGCCGCGGCGTTGAGGTCGGCCTGGAAGGTCACCATCGCCTCACGAAGGTCATCGTCAGCGACGCCGAGGATGCGGGCGGCCAGCAGGCCCGCATTTCGTGCGTTGCCGATGGCGACTGTCGCAACCGGAACGCCCGCGGGCATCTGCACGATCGACAGCAAGGAGTCCATGCCGTCGAGGGTTCCGACAGCAACCGGAACGCCGATGACAGGAACGGGAGTGAGCGAGGCGAGCATGCCCGGGAGATGCGCGGCACCACCGGCACCGGCGATCACGACCTTGAGCCCGCGGGCCACGGCCGACGTTCCGTAATCGACCATCTCCTGCGGCATGCGATGGGCCGAGACCACCCCTACCTCGAAGGGGATGCCGAACTCCTCGAGTGCAGCGGCCGCAGCCTGCATGACCGGCCAGTCGGAGTCGCTGCCCATGACGATGCCGACGAGAGGTGCGCCTGCTGCAGGGGTGGTGCCGCTCATGGGATCTCCTGTCGGATTGCTATTCGTCAATTCTGCCCGAGAAGTAATCGGCGGCGTGACGACCCCTGGCGAGCAGGTCATCGAGATCGTCGCCTACGACAGTCACGTGCCCGACCTTCCGACCTGGCCGCACCGCCTTGCCGTACAGATGGACCTTGAGCCCCGGATCGCGCGCCATCACGTGCTTGTAGGCGGAGTAGAGATCGCCCACATCGCCGCCGAGGATGTTCACCATCACCGCATGCTGCGCCTTGAGAGCCGGGCTGCCCAGCGGAAGGTCGAGCACCGCGCGCAGGTGATTCTCGAACTGGCTCGTGACCGCACCCTCGATGCTCCAGTGCCCGGAGTTGTGCGGACGCATCGCCAGCTCATTCACGTAGAGGTCGTAGCCATCGTCGAAGAGCTCGACGGCGAGCATGCCGGTGACTCGTAGGTCCTGCGCGATCTGCAGGGCGATGCGCTGTGCCTGCACCGCGCGCTCATTGGGCAGCCCCGGTGCAGGGGCGACAACCTCGGCGCAGATGCCATTGGCTTGCACCGTGCGCACGATCGGATAGGCGACGGCCTGCCCGTGCGGTGAACGCGCGACCTGGGCCGAGAGCTCCTGCACGAAGTCGATGCACTGCTCGGCCAGCCATGCGGCGCCCTTCGGCAGCGGCAGCGCTATCACCTGCTCGGCCTCGGCGAGGGAGCCCACGACCCAGACGCCCTTGCCGTCATAGCCGCCGCGCGAGGTCTTGAGCACCATGGGCCAGCCGACGATCTCGGCGAAGTCGGCAATGCCGCGCGCATCATGAACCTCGGCCCAGGCGGGTCCGGGAATCCCGGCCTCGCTGAGTGCGCGTCGCATGTGCAGCTTGTCCTGCGCATGGAACAGGGCTGACGGACCGGGGCGAACGGCGACTCCCATGGCCTCGAGCTGCTCGAGGTAGGCGGGCGGCACGTGCTCGTGGTCGAAGGTGATGACATCAAGCCCGTGGGCGAAGGCCTTGAGATCGTCAATGGAGTCGTGGGAGCCGACGTGGACGTCATTGACGACCTGGGCCGCCGATTCCGATGTCGATGCAGCGAGCACGCGGAAGTCGATTCCGAGTGCCGCGGCCGGCGCTGCGCTCATTCGTGCGAGCTGGCCGCCGCCGACCATGCCGACGCGGGGCGCAGGATCTCGCTGCTCGCTCACCCGAGAAGGCTATCGGCAGCGCCGAGGATCAGGTGCCGTCGGTCGAGAGCGAGGGGCCGCTGCTCCGGCGGCGGGCATCATCGGCCTCGATGAACTGGTAGACGTCGCGCTGGATCTCCT